>JALYMZ010000330.1 GCA_030773435.1 Actinomycetota bacterium
GCCCCGGGGCCTGGCGGGCCGCCGCGCTGCCGCGCTGAGTGCCCGCCCCTGCCCGCCGTCCTAGACTCGGGGGACCACCAGTGAGGGGGCGCATGACGCACGTGCAGCCCAGCGACGTGCAGCCCAGCGTCATCCGGCCCGGCGACGTTCGGCCCGGCGACGTTCGGCTCAGCGTCGTGGTGCCGTGCCGCAACGAGGAGGCGGTACTCCGCCGCCTGCACGCGGTACTCACGCGCGACGTCGGCGCGATCACGCCGTACTTCGAGGTGCTGCTCGTCGACGACGGCAGCACCGACCGCACGCTGGAGCGGATGCGCGAGATCCACGGCGCGGACGCGCGGTTCCGCTACCTGGCGCTGAGCCGCAACTTCGGCAAGGAGGCCGCCATGCTCGCCGGCCTCAGTCAGGCCCGCGGCGACGCGGTGGCGATCCTCGACGCGGACCTGCAGCACCCGCCGTCGCTGCTGGCCGAGATGCTGCCGCTGCTCGACGCCGGCTACGACCAGGTGGTGGCCCGGCGGACCCGCACCGGCGACCGTGCGGCCCGCCGACTCGCCTCCCGGCTGTACTACCGCATCTTCAACCGGCTGATCGAGGTCGACCTGCAGGACGGCGCCGGCGACTTCCGCCTGCTCAGCAGCCGCGCCGTACGCGCGCTGCTGTCGCTCGGCGAGTACAACCGCTTCTCCAAGGGGCTGTTCTCGTGGATCGGCTTCTCCACCACGACGGTGGACTGCCCCAACGTCGGGCGGGAGAGCGGGCAGAGCAGGTGGCGGTTCTCCGACCTCGTCAACTATGGCATCGACGGCGTCATCTCGTTCAACGCCAAGCCGCTGCGGCTGTCGATCTACTTCGGCGCCGCCGTCACCGGACTGGCGTTCCTCTACGCGGTGTGGGTGGTCTTGGACTACCTGGTTCGCGGCAACGAGGTCGACGGCTACGTGACGCTGATCTGCGCGATCCTCGGCTTCGGCGGGGTGCAGCTGATCCTGCTCGGCGTGATCGGGGAGTACCTGGGGCGCATCTACTACGAGACCAAGCGGCGGCCGCACTTCCTGCTCAAGGAGAGCAGCGACCCGGTCGAGGTCCCGGTCACCGTGGCGCTCGGACCCGAGCACGAGCAGCAGGTGCGACCCGACCTGAGGCCGAGCGACAGCGAGCGGTGAGGGCGCCGCGGGGGTCGGACACCGGCCGGTTCGCCGGGTTCGGCCGGTTCGGCCGGTTCGCGGTCATCGGGGCCGTCAACACCGCGACGTACCTGCTCATCTACCTGCTGCTGCGCCTGGTGCTGCCGTACCTCGTCGCGCACGTGTGCGCGTTCGGCGTCGCGATGGTGGGTTCGTACTTCCTCAACTGCCGCTACACGTTCGGCGTGCGGCCGTCGTGGCGGACGTTCGGGCTGTTCCCGCTCTCCAATGCCGCCAACGTGGTCGTGAGCACCGTCGGGCTGTACGCCCTCGTGCAGTGGGTCGAGGTCGACGAGCGGGTGGCCGGGCTGCTGGCGGCGACGCTGGCGATCCCGGTCACGTTCTTGGTCGCGCAGCTCGTTCTCGTCGGGTCGCACCGGTGAGGAGAGCCGACGTCGGCACCCCGGTGCTGGTGTGCGGGTTGGTCGCCGTGCTCGCCCTGGTGCCGCCGGCGGTCGGTGACCCCGGTTTCTACCTGGTCGGGGACAGCGCGGTGCAGTTCCTGCCGACGTGGTTCCACCTCGGCGAGACGGTGCGTTCGGGCATCTGGCCTCCGTGGCTCGACCCCGGCGCCTGGGCCGGCGGCAACTACGCCGCCGAGGCGCTGTTCGGCATCTACAACCCGCTGCACGTCGCCAACTGGGTGCTGGTGTCGCTGCTGCCGGACCTCGCGGTGGCCGCCGTGGTGGTGAAGGCGGAGTTCCTGGCGCTGCTCGCGCTCGGCGTCTACCTGCTGGCCCGCGAGTACGGCGCGGCCCGCTGGGCCGCCGCCGTGGTGGGGGTCGCCCTCCCGTTCTCCGGCTACACCCTCTACTGGGACGCCGCGTCGTGGGCGTCGGGGCTGCTGGCGTTCTCCTACACCCCGCACGTGTGGTGGTCGCTGCGCAAGGTCGCGCGGGGCCGGCTCAACCCGGTCTGGGCGGTCCTCGTCGGCGCCCTCGCGGTCACCCAGGGCAACCCCTACGGTGTCGTCGGCGTGGTCGCGGTCGGCCTGGCGCTGACCGTGGAGACCGCGCTGCGCCGCGACCGGCAGGCGCTGCTGTGCCGGCTCCTGCCGACCGGGGTGTGCATCGCCGCGGTGGTCCCGCTGGTGTTCCTGCCCCTGCTGTCCACCACGCCGCTGACGCACCGTTCGGCTCTCGGTGGGCTGCACTTCGGCGATTTCATGGCTCCGGACCCCACCGAGCTGGCGCTGCTCAGCACTCCGACGTACCTGCCCGACGTCGACACGGTGGTCGACCCCATGCGGGTGCCGGCGACCTACCTGGCGTGGTTCGTGCTGCCGCTGCTCCCCTGGCTGCGCTGGCAGGCGCTGCGCACCGGCTGGCGGGAACGGTCGGGGCTGCTGGTGTTCACCGGGTTCTACCTGCTGCTGACGCTGGGGCCAACCAAGCTGTGGATGTTCCGGTGGCCGCTGCGCCTCGTCGAGTACCTCCACCTGGGCGTCCTCGTCGCCCTGGCGGTGGCGCTTACCGCCGGCTGGCGCACCGACCAGCACCGTGCCCGAGCGGTGGCGTCGGTCGGGCTGGTGCTGTTCGGCGGGGGCG
>JALYMZ010000331.1 GCA_030773435.1 Actinomycetota bacterium
GGTGCAACGCGCCGGCCGGATGTTCGACGAGCTGTGCGCCACCGCCTCGAGCCGGGTCGTGCTCCACGGCGACCTGCACCACGACAACGTGCTCCGGGCGACGCGCGAGCCGTGGCTGGCGATCGACCCGCACGGCTGGGTCGGCGATCCCGGCTACGACGTCGGGGCGCAGCTGTACAACCCGAACCCGGACCGCCACGACGACGCGTTGCTCGCTCTCGTCCCCGCCCGCCTGGAGCAGATCGGTGACGGGCTCGGCCTGCCGATGGAGCGAGTCGTCGGCTGGGGGTTCGTGATGGCGGTGCTCTCGGAGGTGTGGACGGCGCAGGGCGGCGGCCAGCCGGGCAGTCGCGCACTCGACGTCGCACACCTGCTGCTGCCCCGGCTGCCGTGACGCCTCGCCGCCCCGCGTCGCATCCCGACCCGTGGGGGGCCTGCCCTCGTGACCTGAGTCGGGGAGCGTCGTTGGACAGGCGTCGGGGCCAGCCGGCCACGCCGCCGTCACTCCAGGAGAGCTCATGCGGACCCCACGAGTCGTCCTCGCCCTGCTCGCCGCCGCTGCCGTGCTGGTCACACCGGCCACGACGGCCACCGCCGGCGTCGACACCGGCACTGTCGGCACCGAGCCGTCGTACGTCGAGCTCAAGGCTCCGCAGCCCGACTGGTACACACCGGAGCTGCACGCTGAGGTGCTGGCCGCCGCGGAGCGCGGTGAGGGCGTGCCGATCCCCGAGGGAGTGGACTATCCGGCCAGTGGCCTCGCCTTCACCGGCATCCGCCCCGGGGCGTGGATCATCTCGCCGGCCGGCTGCACGACGAACTTCGTCTTCGGCAGCGCCAGGGACTACTACATCGGCACCGCCGGCCACTGCACCGAGGTGGGTGACCAGGTGACCCTGATCGCCGCCCCCGGCATCCTCATGAACATCGGCAAGACCGTGAAGAGTGTGGACCGCGGCGTCGGCAACGACTTCGCACTGATCGACGTGCGCCCGAGCATGGAGCAGTTCGTCAACCCGTCGATGACCTACTTCGGCGGACCCACCGCGGCCGGCAGCCCACGACCAGGTGACGTCGTCGAGCACGCCGGGCACGGCCTCGTCATCGGTACCGGCGGCACCCCGCGGGCCGGTGTCGTGGTGTACCGCGGCAACGGCGACGGTGGCGACGCGTTCGCCTGGGTGGGCGCGGCGAGCCCCGGCGACTCCGGCTCGGCGGTGCGGCTGGCCAACGGCGAGGCGGCCGGTGACCTGACCCACCTGGTGGTGGGCGGCCCGTACGTGCCCGGCGACGTCGCCGGCACCACGATCGGGCGGATGCTGCGTATCGCGGGCAAGCCGCTGGCCACTGCCCCGAACCTTCCGGACCCGACCTACTGACCACGAGCCGCGAGATCTTCGACGGGCTCGACTGGTACGGCCGAGAGCTCGTCGAGCACCGCTACGCCGAGTGCTTCTTCACCGACGTCGACTTCACCGAGGCGCGCACCCGTGGCGCGGTCTTCGAGCACTGCCGGTTCGACAACTGCCGGTTCAACGCGTCGGAGCATCGGGCCTCGGCGTTCGTGGCCTGCCGGTTCCGGCGTACCTCCTGGTTCGCGGCGACGCTCGACGGCTGCAAGCTCGCCGGCAGCGGCTTCGTCGACTGCGTCCTGCGTCCGCTCACCGTGATCGGTGGGCAGTGGACCGGCGTGGTGCTGTGCGGTGCCGACCTCAGCAAGGTCGATCTGGCCGGCGTACGCCTGTGTGACGCCGACCTGTCAGAGGCCACGCTGTGCGAGGCCTCGCTGCGGGGGGCCGACCTGTCCCGGGCTCTGCTGCGTGGCACCGACCTGCGCCGGGCCGACTTGCGCGGCAGCACCTTGGCGTCGGTCGACCTGAGTACGGCGGTGCTCTCGGCGACCCGGGTCGACCTCTCCGCGGCGGTGGCACTGGCGGAGGCGCACGGCGCGGTGGTGGACGTCGACGCACCGTGAGGCGCGTCAGCGACTGTCGGGCTGCGCGTCCCACACCACGAGGCCGTCCGGTCGCCGGCGAGCCCCCGCGGCGACCGGATGGCGGCGGCATGTGCCGTCCGGCATGAGGTGCTCCACTGCCACGCCCGCACCGAGCGCCGCCACGTCGGCGATGAGCCGGCGGTGGCAGCGCCACCACATGCTCTCACTGCACATCACGGCCACCTGCGCTTCGGCCGCCTCGACCAGCAGCCGTTCCAGCGCCGCCCGGAACTCCGTCGTGCGCGTGTGAGCCGCGTAGGCACGGAACGCCGCGACGGTCCACCAGGTGTCGGTCGCCGGCGCACCGGCTGACAGGTGCCGCCGGCCGCCGAGCGGCTCCGCCCAGCGGTAGCCGATGCCCGCCTCGGGAAGGGCGTGCGCGAGCCGCTCGCGGGCGACGTCGGGGTTGGTGCGGCTGGCGGGGAACCGGCGTACGTCGACGAGGAGGTCGACGCCGGCTCGGCCGAGCAGCCCAGCCAGCCGGGTCCGCTCGAGGCGGCCGTGCCCGACCGTCAGCAGCGACGGCACCGACGCTCACCCGGCGTCGAAGAGCCCGGTCAGGTCGACCCCGTCGGCGTGGCAGGGCGCGGTGAGCGGGGTCACGGTGGCCCAGCCGTCGGCGACCAGCGCGGCGTCGGTCCCGGGCTCGAGCTCGGCGTCCGCGCCGCGGAAGGTCATGGTGACGTATCCCTCCCCGACCTCGCCGATGTCGGCCTGGACGGCACCGAACGCGGCGAGCCGCGCAGCGTGGAGCCCGCGCAGCCGGCGCAGCGGCACGTCCGGCACGTTGACGTTGAGCACGACCGGGCGCCGGACCGGGTGCTGCAGCAGCCAGTCCAGGACCCGTCGGGTGACCGCCGCCGCGGTGTCCCACTGCTCGCACTGCGCGGACAGGGACACGGCCAGCGCCGGAGCTCCGTGCGTGGTGGCGGTCAGCGCGGCTCCCACGGTGCCGGAGTGGAGGACGGCGTGACCGGTGTTGCGGCCGTGGTTCACCCCGGACAGGACCAGCTCGGGGGGAGGCCCGAACGCTCCCTGGGCGGCGGCGAACACGATGAAGCCCGGAGCCGCCTCGACGGCCAGCGCCCGTACGCCGCCGAGGCCGTCCAGGACGTGCTCGTGCAGCAGCAGCCGCCCGTCGGCCTCCAGCGCGGTGAACGCGGCGCTGGTGCCGCTGTACTCGGTGTCCGGGGCGGCCACGATGACGTCGAGGCCGGCGTCGACCGCCACGCCGGCCAGCGTCCGCAGCCCGGTGCTGTCGATGCCGTCGTCGTTGGTGACCAGGGCGCGCATGCCGAAGCGAGGGCGGCGGTGCCAGCGGTGCTCAGGCGCGGTCGGCGAGCTCGGCGTGACCGTGCTGCTGCGCGCAGGAGGCGCAGCAGTAGATCTGCCCGTCGCTCTCGACGCCGTGGCCGATGACGCGGCACGAGCAGTGCGCGCACGTCGGCGCGAGCGCGTGGATCGCGCACTCGAAGCTGTCGAAGGTCTGCCGCTCGCCGCTCGCCGGCGTGATCTCGAACGCCTTGTCGTAGTCGTTGCCGCAGACCGCGCAGATCGCCATGGTCAGGTCCTTTCGCCCGGTGGCCGAGGCTCTCGTCCGGAGCTCGGCATGCACGTGAGGGACGCGTACCCCCAGCGCAGCGGCGATAACAGCCGGCCGTGCGCGACCGGGGACGTGCCGCGGGGGTATGGGCCGCCCATGAACGCCACGACCCCGACGAACCGGCACCGGCCGGACCTGCGGCGCGGCGACGCACGCGCCGCCTCGCTGACCGACCGGCTCGACAAGCCCATGGGCGCCCTGGGCATCGTCTTCGTGCTGGTGGTGCTCGGTCAGACGCTGGCCAGCGAGCCGGCCCTCGCCGCCGTGCTCGGCGTAGCGGCCTGGCTGCTCTGGGCGGTGTTCGTCGGGGAGTTCCTGCTTCGCCTGTACGTCGCCGAGGACCGGGGGTGGTTCCTGCGCCGCAACTGGTGGCAGGCGGTCTTCCTCGCGCTGCCGTTCCTGCGGTTCGTCCGCGCTCTGACGCTGCTGCGGGTGAGCCGTGCGGCGGGTGTGGTCTCCAGCGCCATCCGTGGGTCCCGCTCGGCCGGTCGGCTGCTCAGCAGCCGGCTCGGCTGGCTGGCCACCGTGACCGTCGTCGTGGTGCTCACGTCGAGCCAGCTGCTGTACGTCCTCGGGTCGTACGACGACTACGCCGACGCCCTGCACGCGACGGCGCTGGCGACGATCGTCGGCGAGCCGCTGGGTCTGGACGACCCGCCGGCCCGCATCCTCGAGGTGGCGCTCGCGCTCTACAGCGTCGGCGTCTTCGCGGCGCTGGCGGCGTCGATGGGCGCCTTTCTCCTCCGGGGTGAGAAGGACCGGGCGGGAGCCGCCTGAGCGCACTGGGGGTCGGCGGACCCGAAGGGGGTCTGTCGGTCAGGACAGGGTCTCGGCCTCGAACACCGGGTGCCGGGTGGAGACCTTCCGCGCCGAGGTGAGGTGCCCACCGAGGTAGCCGCCGACCGTCGCCGCGGATGCCCCGGCCAGGGCCAGGACGACGCCCAGACCGTGGCGGCCACGCCGGCGGGCCACCCACGACGAGGTGTACAGCGCGAGTCCGACCGTGTTGGCGGTGGCGTGCACCACGCCGACGCGACGCTCGCCGTCACCGGTCTCACCCCACTCGGCCAGTCCCGTCACCGCGGTCGGCACGGCCGCGAACAGACCGAGCTCCAGCAGGCGCTGCGCTCCACCACGCGCGCTCGGTCCCCCGATCAGGTCGAGGACGCTGGCAGAGGTCCAGGAGCCGATCGCCACGTCCGTGAGCAGGGGATGGAGGGCATGACCCATCCAGGTCCCGTGCAGCAGGTCACGGCGGCGGTCCGACGCCAGCAGCGCTGACGCCGCCGGGCTCAGCAGCCGGGCGGCCCGGTCGAGCCGGGGTTCGGACTCCACCCGCTTGGTGATCCGGACGACGGCGGGAATCTTCACCGGGTCGGCGGCGGGCCGGGGGGTGGTGCTGGGTGCGGAGTCGGTGGTCACCCCTACGTCGTACCCGTCTGCGCTCCCCTCACGCAGCCCGGTAGCCTCACGCGGCAGCCCGGACGGAGGCCCGCGTGTCCGAGCGCCCGCGGATGGACCGGCGGGCGCTGCACCGCGTGCTGCTGGCACGCCGACTGCTGCTGCGACCGGACCCCGACGCAGCCGCCCCGCCCGGGTGACCACGCTCTGCGTCACGGCCGGATAGCGTGGGGCGACGACGAGGAGGAGAGAACGCAGTGGGAATCGTCAAGCGGTTCGCGGTCACGCTGCTCGGCGTCGCGCTCCTGGCGGCCGGGGCCACGCTCATGGTGCTGCCGGGTCCGGGCATCCTGCTCATCGTGGCCGGGCTCGCCGTCCTCGCGAGTGAGTACGTGTGGGCGCAGCGGCTGCTGTCGCGGGCCCGCAAGCAGGCCGTCCAGGTGCAGCAGCAGGCCGTGGCCAGCCGGTCACGCACGGCCGGCAGTGTGCTGTTCGCACTCGGCATGGTGGCGCTCGGCGTCACCATGCTCGTGGTGGACGACGTGTCGTGGCCGGTCGCCGACGACGTCGTCGACCGGGTGTGGGGCGCCGTGCCCGGCGCCATCCTCATCGTCACCGGCACCATCCTGCTGGTGACGACGTACCTGACGATCCGGGCGGCACGGGGCGAGCCGACGACGTACCTGCAGGGCCGGCGCGAGCACGAGGAGCAGGCCCGCTCCTGACGCTCGCGGTCGGCATGCCGTGGCTCCGGCACGGGTAGAAGAGGGCGCATGGCGACCAAGGTGACCAGGGATCAGCAGGACCCCACGGAGGCCGCCCGGCGGGTACCCGGCGGGGAGGCCGAGCGGCCGCGGGAGATCCCGCCGCGCGGATGGTGGCAGGTGGTCAAGCGCGCCTGGAAGGAGGCCAAGACCGACCAGGTGCCGCTGCTGGCGGCCGGCGTGGCGTTCTTCAGCTTCCTGGCGTTGTTCCCGGCGCTGATCGCGGCCGTGCTGGCGTACGGCTTGTTCGCCGACCCCGCGCAGGTGCGTGACCACCTCGACGAACTCGCCGGCGCACTGCCGTCCTCGGCACGGGACCTGCTGTTGCGGCAGGCGGAGAGCATCACCAGCGCGCCGCAGCAGGCGCTCGGCATCGGCGTGGTGGTGGCGCTGCTGGCCGCACTGTGGAGCGCCTCGGGCGGCGTCGGCAACCTGATGAGCGCGGTCAACATCACCTACGACGAGGAGGAGTCGCGCAACTTCATCGTCCGCAAGCTGCTGGCGCTGCTGCTGACCGTCGGTGGGATCGTCTTCGTGCTGCTCGCGATCGGCATGCTGGCGGTGGCGCCCGTGGTGATCGACACGCTCGCCGTCGCCGAGCCGATCCGCTGGCTGCTCGAGGCGGCCCGCTGGGTCATCGTCCTGCTGGCGGTCACGCTCGGGCTGGCCATCGTCTACCGGCTCGCGCCGTCCCGGGACGACCCGCAGATGCGGTGGGTGTCGGTCGGAGCGGTGGTGGCAACCGTGGTGTGGCTGATCGCCTCGATCGGCTTCTCGCTCTACGTCGACAACTTCGGGTCGTACGGCGAGACGTACGGCAGCCTCGCCGGCGTCGCCGTCCTGATGCTGTGGCTGTGGATCACGGCGTACGTCGTGCTTCTCGGCGCCGAGATCAACGCGGAGAGCGAGCAGCAGACCGTGCGCGACACCACCGTCGGGGAGGAGCGCCCGCTCGGCCAGCGTGACGCGGTGAAGGCCGACACGACGCCGTCACCGCAGGCCCCCGCCAGCGCCGACGACAAGCGCCGCTGACCCGGCCACCGGCGCCGGTCCGTCGACCGGCACATCCCGGGCCCCGCGGTCCTCGACCACGGCCGGCGGCTAGTCGCCTCCCTGCCCGCCACTGGCCCGCGGCGACTGCTGCTGCAACCGGTCGATCAGCTGTGACGCCTCCGCCTTGGACAGGTTCTCGGGCACCTCCTCGCCGGCCTCCCGCGCGAGCGTCTCCAGATAGCTGCGCTGCGGGCCCGTCGCCGGCTCGTCGCCGGTGGCCCAGTCCTCGACGTCCTTGCGTGGATCCTGCTCGGTCATGGCACCGGCATACCCCGGGCCACCCCGGTCCACGCCGGCCCCCGCGGCAGTCGCACCGTCGTCAGGGGGCCGTGCCTCAGGTGGGTGAGCCGGTTGTCGTCGGTGGCGTGCACCACGAACGCCAGCAGCCGCCACTGGTCGAGCAGCGTGAGCATCCGGTGCGGGGCTACGTCGTAAAGGGCGGCCAGCCCGAGCAGGTGGTGACCGCACACGGCGAGCAGCTCGCCGTCGCAGTACTCGTCGTGGCCGAGGCAGAGGATGAAGTCGGCGGCGGGCCGGGCCTGCGGCACCTCGACGTTGTGCAGCCGCTGCTGGGCGAACACCAGCTGCACCGGGATGGGGCGGCGGGGGGTCTCGGCGTCGGCGGGGTCGGCGGCGAGCAGCGCGGCGACCTCGACGCGGTAGGAGTCGGCCAGCTCGGCCAGCGTGGTCATGGTGATGCCGCGACGGCCGCGTTCGTACAGGCTCAACGCCGAGGTGCTCCAGCGCCCACCGGAGCGGCGGCAGACGTCGTCGAGGGTGAAGCCGAGCTG
>JALYMZ010000332.1 GCA_030773435.1 Actinomycetota bacterium
TCCCGACCGCCGGTCATCTGGCGTCCTGGGCCGGGACCTGCCCGGGCAGTCACGAGTCCGCCGGCCGGGTCAAGTCGACCAAGACCCGCCCCGGCAACCCCTACCTCAAAGGTGCTCTGGGTGTCGCGGCGATGTCGGCCGCGAACAGCACCGGCACCTACCTGTCGGCGAAGTACCGGCGCATCGCCTCCCGACGCGGACCGATCAAGGCGATCGTCGCGGTCGAGCACGCCATGCTCATCGCGATCTGGCACATGCTCACCAACGGTGCCTGCTACGAAGATCTCGGTGGGGAGTTTTACAGCCGGCGCAACCCCGACAAGACCAAGCAGCGTGCCCTCGACCAGCTCAAGCAGCTGGGCTACGACGTCACGCTCAGCCCGCTTCCAACCGCCGTGACCAGGTGAATCTTCGCGTCAGGACTGGTGCAGGGTGCCACGTCGTGACGGCTGGTGCAACGGCGTGTCGCCGAAGTTGTGAGCATTCTGTGAGCAAGGGCTAGCCCCGCTTCTAGGTCAAACAATCACGCAGCCACCGTGCCGGTTGCGTCGGAACCCGTCGGCTGCGTCGGAGAGTTCCTCCAGCGAGCTCCGACGCGTCTCTCCCTGTCGCGGGTCGGCAGCGGCCATGTCCACCGCCTGACCGGCCCATCACTCCCCCGACGCCGGCGAGCGTCGTCGTGCGAGCCGCGGACAACCAAGGCACCAAGGTGCCGACCGAGCGAAGGCATATCGCTATTGGGACACGCCTCCGGCACCGCCATGGTCCGAGGGCAGCTGCGGCTGACCCGGAGGACCGCTCCGGGGTCACGGAGTCGGTGTCCGGTTGAGCCAGTCCGGAGGGCAGCCCAGGAGCAAACAGCCGGTCCCATCGCGATCGCCGCCGCTCTTGTACGGCAGGCGATGCGATGACGGCGCCACGTGTTCAGCGCACCAGCCGCGGCCTGTCCTCGCGCGGTCCACGCTCGCTGGCGAGACCTTCGCCGTGATGATTCAGCACCAACCCGAAGACGTGCCGGTTCAGTTCCTCCGGCGAATGTGCAGCTGTTGAGCGATGTCGGGGACGCGTACGCGGTGTGACCACAGGGACTGGAAGACCTTGCTGAGTGCCTGCGAGGACTCCCGCCTGGGGTCCGCATCGGGCTCACCGGACCGGTAGCCCCGCTTGGAGAGCTCGATGCACAGGCTGCGGTACCCCCACTCGGTGAGCAGGCCGAGTTCGTTGAGGCGGTGCACCAGCGCTATGGCGGCGACCTTCCACCGCCGCTTGTCGTGCAAGACGCGATCGACCGTGGCGTGCCGCAGCCCACGGGAGAGGACGTCGGCGGCCGGCATCAAGAATGCGGAGGCGAACTGCTGCGCCTCGCGCTCAGCATCCGGTCCGTGAGGCACGCCCTCGATCCCGTGCATTACCAAGTGACCCAGCTCGTGGGCGGCATCGAAGCGCCCGCGCTCCCGGCTCTTGGTCATGTTGAGGAACACGTACGGGGTGCCCTTCCACCACGTCGAAAAGGCGTCGACGTCCGTGCAGGCCGTCGTTCGAGGCTGTAGACGCGGACCCCGTGCGCCTCAAGTAGGTGGACCATATTGGGTGTGGGCGCCTCGCCCATGCCCCACCGCGCCCGCACCTCGCGGGCGGCTGCCTCAGGCGTGCGCTTCGGGTGGTCGAAGGTCGGGACGTCAGGCTCGGGGCGACGAAACCTCGCGGGATCCAATTGTCGAGTTCTACGGCGATGGTGCCGGCGGCGATAGCGGAGTCGCGCTTGCGGGCGCTCATTTTGCTCAGCGCACGGAAAGACACGGCCTCGACAGGGATCTCCTCAACATCGAGGCGGAGCCGGGTAGGCGTGAATGCGGTATCCATGCTGCAGGCGCCTACACCGGCTCGACCGGCACGTCGATCCCATCCTCGGGCTCGTCGTCGCCGGTCGCGGGGTACTCACCCAGGGCGATCGGGTCGAGGATGATGCGGCGGGCCCACCGGTCAACGAAGCCGCTGTCGTTCGACGTGGGCCGGCAGGGAGATCTCGACGCGCCCTTCTACGGGCGAGGCCCACCAAAGCGCCAGCCACGTCTCCTGCTGCGGCACGTCCGCCTGCTCGTCGGGCTCGGCCTCGCCGAGCACCAGCTGTCGATTGGTAGCCACGGCCGCGCGGTACATCGGCCCCTTGGGGTAGCGGGTGCGGGGCTCCTCCCGCGGGTCAAGGGAGCCCGCGAGGGCGTTGCCGGAGCAGACGGCCAGAGTGATGGGGCCGTCGGGCGAGGTGATCGTGGCGAGGCCGCGAGGGTCGTCAGGGTGCCAGCCGCGCTGCACGAGGGTGCGGCGGAGGGAGCCGACCATGCGGATGTACCGCGAAGTGCCGCCCGCGTTCCGCGGCTCGAGCTTGGTCCGACCGACTGGCGACGTGCCCATCGGTCATCATCTCGGTGAAGTCGCTCGACTGCAGGCCGAGGCGGCTGAGGGCCTCGTCCGGCGTCTCCTGCGGAGACGGCTGCCAGAGTGCGGACATGAGGTCCTCCTTGATCCCGTTTCCAGAACGCTACTCATCTGAGGCCGAGTTCTGGAAAGGGGCCGCCCGAGGCGTGTCGGTCCCACCGCCTCGT
>JALYMZ010000333.1 GCA_030773435.1 Actinomycetota bacterium
GCACCGCGGTGCCGAGCGCGCTGCCCAGGGGCCGCGCCAGGCCGTAACGGCCCTGCTCCTTGTGCGCCAGCAGCACGCCGCGCACCACGCCGTCGTACCGGGCCACGCACATCGGCAGCGGCAGCCCCGCCGGCGTCGGATCGGGCCAGCAGACGTGGGCCGGTCCGCGCAGCACCGCCCCGCAGTCAGGGCACACCGCACGACCGGGGCGTCCGCAGCCCGAGCACCGCCCGCCGAGGACGAGGTCGGCGAAGGCGTCGGCGAGGAGCCGGGTCAGCGGCACGGCGCCGATGCTGCCGAGTGTCCGGCGCCGGTACCACAGGGGATCCTCGCGCTGTGGACAGCCGCGTGCCTACTCGACGTAGGACGGCTGGGTGAGCCGGCGGTCCAGCAGCTGCTCCCAGCGGTCACCGCGCTGGATCCACAGCGTGCCGCCCTCCGTGCCCACGATGGTCGGCAGCGCCTCCGTCGACGACGCGGCCACCGACACCGCCGGCTCCTCCAGCAGCGTCGTGGGGAGGGCGCTGGAGCCGTCGATGCTCACCGTGAACAGCTGCGGCACCCCACCGCCGTCCCGCGCGACGACGGCGAGCTCGGTAGGGCTCGCCCAGGCCACATCGCGGTACCCGCCGAGCCGGAGCTGCGGGGTCTGCACCACCCGCCAGCGGTCGACCCGCAGCTCCGCGTACCCCTCCGCCGGCCGGACCACGCGGCCGATGAGCAGTCGGGCGTCCTGGCCCACGCCGTCGAGAACTGCCACGCGCACCCCGTCCCGCGCCAGGGCGAACGCCCGCACGTCGGTGGGCGTGCTGGCGCTGAGGTCGACCGGAGCCGACTCGTCCTCCCGGACAACCTGCACCAGCAGGCCACCGCGGAGCCGGTCGGCCGCCCACAGCAGACCCGTGAAATCCCACTGTGGACGCAACAGCTTCCGGCCGCCGCGCAGCGCCAGCATCGGGACGTCGCCGCGCGCCTGGCCGCCGGTGAGCGTACCGACCCGGATGTCATGACCGCCTCCGGTGACCACGGCGGCGCTCTGGCCGGTGCGGTCCACGGCGAAGGACTCCACCGGCACCGCACCGGTGCCGAACGGCCCGGGCACCGCAGCGGCCTCGTCCTGCCGGACCTCGTACAGCCGCTGTCCGCGCACGGCGAACAGCCGGCTGGAGGCGGCCGAGTCGGCGGGGTCGTAGGCAGCGCCGAAGTCGGTGCCGACGGTGTCTCCAGCGCCGCCGACGCCCAGCGGCACCCCGTCGACGCTGGGCCGGAACGCACTGATCTCCGGCACCTGGGCCAGCGTCCAGGCGACCTGGGCGGCGAGCAGCTGCACCTCCTCGTCACCGAGCGTCGCCGCCGCCTCGCCCAAGGTCACCTCGGCGACACCGGCGTCGCTGACCCGCACCGGCAGCGGGGACTCCCCCTGGGGGACGAAGGACCGCACGGCACCGGCCAGCCAGTCGGTCGGCCCGCGGCTCAAGCCGTCCATGAGCATGGTCGCCGTCTGCTCGCCCTCGGGGAGGTAGACGGGGTCGGGAACGAGGATCCGTGCGGAGGGGTCGAAGAAGTACAGCGAGTACGGGTTGTAGTACCGCGCGAAGTACGACGCGGTCACGTGCAGGCCACGCGGTGGGTTGGCGATGCGCCACTGCCCGTGCTCCCGGGTCAGGTCGAGGTCGAGCACCGACCGCCGCCGCTGCGGTGGCGACCAGGCACCCCGCCCGGTGAGGTTGCCGGCCAGCTCGGCTTCGACCCGTACGACGCCACCGCGCCGGCCGCTGAGCGCCGGCCGGTCCGCGTAGATCGTCGTACCGCTGGCCGGCTGCCACCCGGCGGCTGCCGCGTCGGTGAGGTAACTGCGCACCGCCGCCGGGTCCGCCGGGTAGGCGAGCATGGCCGCGAAGAAGCCCTCCACGACCTCGACCGGCTCCGCGCCCGGAGGTGGCCGGGCGGCGCTCACCTGCTGCAGCGGCGGCTCGTCCCCGATTCCGCGCTGGACCCCTTCCCGCACCGGGCCGGAGGTCGGCACCTGCACGCAGCCGCCGAGGACCAGCACGGCGGCGAGCAGCAGGGCCAGCCGCCGCGTCACGGCATCCGCCCGCGGACCTGGCTGCGTACCGCCTCCACCTGGACCGCCTGACCGGCCGGGGCGCCGCTGGACGGTGCGGTGGCCACCTCGGCGTAGGCGGCACGGACCGGCAGGTCGGTGCGGGAGACGTCGGAGGGAACCAGCGGCAACGGCGACCGGTCGAGCCGGTCCCCGGCCCGCCGTGGCAGCGTGAGCCGGAACTGCGTGCCTGCGCCGGGCTCACCCCAGACCTGCAGCCAGCCGCCGTGCAGGCGGGCGTCCTCCAGAGAGATCGCCAGGCCCAACCCGGTGCCGCCGCTGGTACGGGCGCGCGCCGGGTCGGCGCGCCAGAAGCGGTTGAAGACTAGCGCCGCCTCCTCCGGCCGCAGGCCCACACCGCGGTCGCGCACGGCGATCGCCGCGGCGTCGGGGCTGGCGGCGACCGTGATGACGATCGGCTGTCCCTCGCCGTAGTCGATGGCGTTGCTGACCAGGTTGCGCACGATGCGCTCGATGCGTCGTACGTCGGCCTGCGCAACGCACGGGTGGCCGGGGCCGGACACGATCAGCGTGCTGCCGCGCCGGCCGGCGAGGACCCGGCTGGCGTCGGCGACCCGATTCGCCACGTCGACGAGATCGACCTCGTCGAGCTCGAGGCCGGCGACCCCTGCGTCGAAGCGGCTGATCTCGAGCAGGTCCGACAGCAGCGACTCGAAGCGGTTCAGCTCCGCCTGCAGCAGCTCGGCGGAGCGCGCGGTGGCGTCGTCGAAGCGGTCCCGGGCCTCGTGCAGTACGTCGGCGGCCATCCGCACGGTCGTGAGCGGTGTCCGCAGCTCGTGGGACACGTCGGAGACGAACCTGCGCTGCACCCGGGACAGGTCCTCCAGCTGGCGGATCTGACGCTGCAGGCTCCCGGCCATCTGGTTGAACGACGTACCCAGCCGGGCGAGGTCGTCCTCGCCCCGCACGTGCATGCGCTCCTCCAGCCGGCCGGCGGCCAGCCGCTCGGCGATGCGGCGGGCCAGCCGCACCGGCGTCACCACCTGCCGGGTGACCAGGAAGGCGACCACGCCGACGAGCAGCACCAGCAGCGACCCGGCTGTCAACAGTGCCGCCCGGACCACCTGCAGCGTCTGCTGCTGCTCCTGCAGCGGGAAGAAGTAGAACATCAGGTACGTGCCGCCGTCGGCGGGCATCTGCAGCTGTGAACCCACCGCCAGCGCCGGCACGGACGCGGCGCCGTCGTACCGCAACCGGGTGTAGCTCCAGAAGTTGCCGGGCTCCTCGGCCACCCGCCGCCACAGCCGGGGCGGGACGCTGGCGGCCTCGTCCACCTCGCCCAGGGAGCGCCAGCCGCTCGAACCGGGACCGGCGTCCACGTCGGTCACCGGACCGCTGATCGAGATCTGGTACAGCTCGCCGCCGGCGCCGCGGGCGCTGAAGCTGTCCAGCAGCTCGGTGAGCAGCGCACCGGGGTCGAGGTCCGTCGGGTCGGCGTCGTCGAGCGTGCTCTGCGCGAACGCGAACCCGCCGGCCGCGTCCTGCAGCGACGTCTGCAGCTTGCTCTCCACCAGCCCGTCGGTGACCTGCCGCAGTAGGGTCCAGCCGACCAGTGCGACGACCAGCGACGACAGCAACAGCGTGCTCATCACCACGCGCGCCTGCAGCGAGCGCCGCCAGGTCGCCCGCAACGCCCCGAACGGGCCGGTCATCAACGACCCCCGCTCAGCCCGGTCCGGCCTTGTAGCCGACACCGCGCACGGTCAGCACGATCTCCGGCTGCTCAGGATCGCGCTCGACCTTGGCCCGCAGCCGCTGGACGTGGACGTTGACCAGCCTGGTGTCCGCGGCGTGCCGGTAGCCCCACACCTGCTCGAGCAGCACCTCGCGGGTGAAGACCTGCCACGGCTTGCGCGCCAGGCACACCAGCAGGTCGAACTCCAGCGGGGTCAGCGGGATCGGCTCGTCGTTCCGCTTGACCGTGTGGCCGGCGACATCGATCTGCAGGTCGTCGATGCTCAGGGTCTCGGGCACCGGCTCGTCGAAGCGGCGCATCCGCGCCCGGATCCGGGCGATCAGCTCCTTGGGCTTGAACGGCTTCACGACGTAGTCGTCGGCCCCCGACTCCAAACCGACCACCACGTCGACGGTGTCGTTCTTGGCGGTCAGCATGACGATCGGTACCCCGGACTCCGCGCGGATCTCGCGGCACACGTCGATGCCGTCCTTGCCCGGCAGCATCAGGTCGAGCAGCACCAGCTCGGGCCGGTGCTCGCGGACCGCGGCCATCGCCCGGTCGCCGCTGCGGCACACGACCGGCTCGAACCCCTCGCCGCGCAGGACGATCGTCAGCATCTCGGCCAGCGCGGCGTCGTCGTCGACGACGAGCACCTTGCCCCGCGGAGGGGTCTGCTTTGGTCCGGTCATCGGCTCAGTAGCGGTAGTGCTCCGACTTGTACGGCCCCCCGACCGGCACGCCGAGGTAGTCGGCCTGCTCTGGGGTCAGCGTGGTCAGCGTGACCCCGAGTGCGGCCAGGTGCAGCCGCGCGACCTCCTCGTCGAGGTGCTTGGGCAGCGTGTAGACGCCGACCGGGTAGCTGCGGGTGCGGGTGAAGAGCTCGATCTGCGCCAGCACCTGGTTGGTGAAGGAGTTGCTCATCACGAAGGACGGGTGTCCGGTGGCGTTGCCGAGGTTGAGCAGCCGGCCCTCGGAGAGGACGATCACCGCGTGCCCGTCGGGGAACGTCCACAGGTCGACCTGCGGCTTGACCGGCGTGCGGCGGATGCCGTCGACCGCGGCGAGCCCCGCCATGTCGATCTCGTTGTCGAAGTGGCCGATGTTGCCGACGACCGCCTGGTGCTTCATCCGGGCCATGTGCTCGGCAGTGACGACGTCCCTGCAGCCGGTGGCGGTGACGACGATGTCGGCCTGGCCGACGACGTCGTCGAGCGCGGATACTTGATAGCCGTCCATCGCCGCCTGCAGGGCGCAGATCGGGTCGACCTCGGTGACCACCACCCGCGCGCCCTGGCCGCGCAGGGACTCCGCGCAGCCCTTGCCGACGTCGCCGTAGCCGCAGACCACGGCCAGCTTGCCGCCGATGAGGACGTCGGTGGCGCGGTTGATGCCGTCGACGAGGGAGTGCCGGCAGCCGTACCGGTTGTCGAACTTGCTCTTGGTCACCGAGTCGTTGACGTTGATCGCGGGGAACAGCAAGGTGCCGGCGCGCATCATGTCGTAGAGGCGGTGCACTCCGGTGGTGGTCTCCTCGGTGACGCCCCGGATCTCGTTGGCGATGTCGGTCCACCGTTGCGGGTCCTCGGCCAACGACTCGCCGAGCACCTGCAGGACGACCCGCATCTCGGCGTTGTCGGTGGACTCCGGCGTTGGCGCCTGGCCGGCCTTCTCGTACTCGACGCCGAGGTGCACCAGGAGCGTGGCGTCGCCGCCGTCGTCCAGAATCATGTTGGCCCGGGCGTCACCGGGCCAGCGCAGGATCTGCTGGGTGCACCACCAGTACTCCTCCAGCGACTCGCCCTTCCAGGCGAACACCGGGACGCCGGCCGGCGCCTCGACGGTGCCGTCCCGGCCGACGACGACCGCGGCGGCGGCGTGGTCCTGCGTGGAGAAGATGTTGCAGCTGGCCCAGCGCACCTCGGCGCCGAGGTCGACCAGCGTCTCGATCAGTACGGCGGTCTGCACGGTCATGTGCAGCGACCCGGCGATGCACGCCCCGGCCAGCGGCTTGCGTGCGGCGTAGCGCTCGCGCATCGCCATCAGCCCCGGCATCTCGTGCTCGGCGAGGCCGATCTCGGTACGGCCGAACTCGGCCAGCGACAGGTCCGCGACCTTGAAGTCCATGCGGTCAGGGTAGTGCCCTGCGGGTAACGCCCTTGGCCGCTTGGACGACAGCACGGCTCGATTCTCGTCCCGAACGTCGATCGGTGACGGCCAAGCCCGGGGACGTGGTGGATGAAGGACGCCTCCTCGTGATCCGTGGGTGGTCACTTTAGGCGGTGATGGCGGTGGTGGTCACCTGCTCGTTCGGTGGCGTGTCGTCGGGGGTCCCGACGAGGGTGAGGCGGGGCCTTTCCACCGTTCTCTGTGAGGATCACGCGGTGGCCGTCGCTACCTCAGGACGCCCCGCTGATCAGTGGTACCGCCATACACCACGTCCCCGGACTCTCTATCGGTGACGCCGTGGCACAAGCGCAAGCGTCGCTGCTGGCGCAGTTGGGCTGCATGTCTCCGTCATCGGGGTGTCGGCCCTCCGCAGCGATGCCGGTGTCGCTGCCCTCCCGGGTCATGCTGGTGTCGGCACCTCCCGCAGCCGTGCCGGTGTCGGAGCTCCCCTGCCAGTCGGGTCTTCCCGCACCGAATTCGGCGCGGGAAGACCCGGTTTTAGCTGCTTCAGCGACGACGTGCCGGCGTGGCAGCCAGCTCGGTCCCGCGGTCGCCTGGCGGCCTCGAACGCGGCATCGACACGCGCATCAGGTCGGGGTGGGGCAGCGCGGCGGCAGTGGTGACGAGCTGCTGGACCGCGACCGACGAAGATGCGGCCGGTTGGCCAGCCAGCACCACATCTGCGTCGGTTACGACGGGAAGGTCGGCACTGCAGGTTCGGCGACCCGCCACCCCATCCTGGTGCAAGCCCGACCTTGTGAAAGCCCGACCTTGTGAAAGCTCGAGTGGGCCTCAGTGTCCTGAGGGCGCGCTCAGGTTCTGCCTCGAGGCTGCCCGGTCGTCGTCGCGGTAGATGTCCGGCTCGAGGTAGATGACCCGGGCGCTGGGCTCGGCGGCCCGGACCCGGCTTTCCGCGGCGTCGATGGCCGCCGCCACCACCTGCGCCGACTCGCTGCGGGACACCCCGATCTTGGCGGCGACGAGCAGCTCCTCGGGCCCCAGGTGGAGGGTCTTCATGTGGATGATGCGCTCGATCGTCGCGTCCCCCTCCAGCGCGGCGCGGATGCGGCCGAGGGCCTGCGGGCTGGCGCCCTCGCCGAGCAGCAGGCTCTTGGTCTCCAGCGCCAGCACGACCGCGACCGTGACCAGGAGCACGCCGATGGCCGCCGTGGCCCCGACGTCCCAGTAACCGTTGCCGGTGAGGATCGTCATGCTGACCCCGATCAGCGCGAAGATCAGGCCGAGCAGTGCCGCGAGGTCCTCGAGCAGCACGACCGGCAGCTCCGGTGCCTTGGCGCTGCGCACGAACTCGACCCAGCTCGCCTCGCCGCGCACGTGGTTGGACTCCACGATCGCCGTACGGAAGGAGAAGACCTCCATCACGATCGCGCTCAGCAGGACCGTGACGGCCAGCCACGCCCACCCGCTGTCGAGCAGCTCGTTCGGCTGCCCGGCGTGGACCTCCTCGTACTTGTGGTAGGCCTCGTAGAGCGCGAACAGTCCGCCGACGCTGAACAGCACAATCGCGACGATGAACGCGTAGACGTAGCGCTCCCGGCCGTAGCCGAACGGGTGCTCCGGTGTCGCGGGTCGGGCCGCGCGACGCCCCCCGAGCAGGAGCAGACCCTGGTTGCCGGCGTCGGCGACGGAGTGGATGGACTCCGCCAGCATCGACGACGCACCGGTCAGCGCCCACGCGATGAACTTGGTGACCGCGATGCCGGTGTTGGCCAGCAGCGCGGCCACCACCGCCTTGGTCCCGCCGCTTGCGCTCATCGGTGTCCTTTCGAGACGTCGCTGCGACCGGTGGTGACGCGCAGCAGCTGCCCGTGGCCGCTGACCCGCACCCGCGGGTGCCGGGCCGCCGCGAAGGCAGCCTCCCCGCGCCGCAGCTCGAGCATGCCGGTGCCGTCGTCGAGTGTGAAGGCGCCGTCGGTGCAGCAGAAGATCTGCGGGCCGGGTACGACGGGCAGGTCGGCGCCTGCGGCCGACTCGATCACCGCCAGCGCGAACGACGACACCGGCGCCGCCAGCACGCGCTCGACGCCGGTCCGGCAGCCGGCCACCGTGGGCGGCTGGCCCGCCGTGCAGTCCAGCGCGGCCAGTGCGGCCGTGACGTCGACGTGCTTGTCGGTCAGGCCGAGCCGCAGCACGTTGTCGGAGTTGGCCTGCACCTCGAACGCCGTACCGGACAGGTAGGTGTGCGGCTGCCCGGGTCGTACCAGCAGCGCCTCGCCCGGCGCCAGCCGCACCGGTTGCAGCAGCAGCGCCACAGCGGCCGCCGCGTCGTCCGGGCAGTGCTCGGCCAGCACGGCGGCGACTTCCGCATGGAGCCGCCAGCACGGGTGCCCGCCGCCCCCGTC
>JALYMZ010000334.1 GCA_030773435.1 Actinomycetota bacterium
CCCTGACCGCGTGCAGCGCGACCGCCCCGCGCCCGACCGCACGCAGCGCGAGCGGTCGCGCCGGCTCGAGCTCGACCACCAACGGGACCGCCGGCGCCAGGAGCCCAAGCGGACCCGGCCCGACGACGCCGTTCCCGACGTCTACGTCGAGGTCTACAACAACTCCACGGTGAGCGGTCTGGCCGGCGCCAAGGCGGCGCTGCTGCAGGACGCAGGCTGGCAGGTCGTCGGTGTCGACAACTGGAGCGGCAACATCCCCATGAGCACCGTGTACTACCCCGACGGCATGGCCGACGACGCCCGGCAGCTGGCGTCGGTTCTCGGCATCAGCCGCACGCACGTCGCGGTCGCGCCCATGCGGTTCGACCGGCTCACCGTGATCTTGAACGCCGACGCCGCCTGACGTGCCGCTGGAGCCGACGACCGCGGCGGGCCGGGCCGGCCTGGCCGCCGTCCTCGCCGACCCGACCGGCGCCTTGCTCGCCCTCGACTTCGACGGGACGCTCGCCCCGATCGTGGCCGACCCCAGCCAGGCGCGCGCCCATCCCGGCGCGGTCGATGCACTGGCCGCCCTGGCCGGTCGGCTCGGCCATCTGGCCGTGGTCACCGGTCGCCCGGCGGCGGTCGCCGCCCGGTATGCGGGCCTGGCCGGCCGCCGCGATCTGGGGGACGTGGAGGTGCTGGGCCAGTACGGCCTCGAGCGCTGGGATGCCGAAACCGGGCAGGTGACGGCACCGCCCGCATCACCGGCGGTCGCGCACGTGCGCGAGCAGCTCGGGTCCGTGCTCGCCGGAGCGGGCGCCGCGGACGCCCACGTGGAGGACAAGGGCGCCGCCGTTGCCGTGCACACCCGGCGGATGGCGGATCCGGTTGCCGCCTTCGAGCGGCTGCGGGGCCCGCTCGACGCGCTGGCGCGTGAGCACGGCCTGCACCTCGAGCCGGGTCGGTTCGTCCTGGAGCTGCGGCCCCGTGGCGTCGACAAGGGCGGCGCGCTGCGGTCGCTGGTGCAGCGGTGTGCGGCACGCAGTGTCATGTTCGCCGGTGACGACCTGGGGGATCTGGCGGCGTACGACGAGGTCGACCGGTTGCGTCACCAGGGCCTTCCCGGCCTGCTCGTGTGTTCCTCGTCCACCGAGCAGACCGCACTTGCCGACCGTGCCGACCTCGTGGTGGACGGGCCGGCGGGCGTGGTGGGGCTGCTGCGTGATCTCGCCGCCGCCCTGTGACCCGACCCTCACCTCACCCGGCGAGGGAAACGGGCCGGTGGCTGAGCTCACGCGGGCGGATCTGCCAGTGCCCCGACCAGCACAGCGCGCGGACGTACTCGACGGCGTCCCGCGTCGAGGCGAAGCAGCACACTCCGAGGACCGCGGCGGGCCGCCCGCAGTCACGACATGCGACGTAGTCTCTGACCTGCTCGTTGGCCATGGTGCTGACCTGCTCGTTGGCCATGGTGCTCACCTCCGGTGGGGTTCGACGACTCCATGGGAGTACGCCGGTGCGCCGTTCGGCCCCAGAACAGACGAAGACCACCCACTGTGGCCATGCGGACTGACCCGTCCGTGGTCGGTGCGGCCCGGTGGGCGGCGTCACGACGGGCCAGCCCGCACGGGCGGTGCCGCCCCCGCCGGGACCGTCCCGGCGCCGTGCCGTCGCCCCCGATCGAGTTGTCAGGCCGCCGTACGCGATAACACCTCGACGCTTGGCTGACGGCTTCTCGCATGCTGGCGGCAGCGCGGCGGCCGGGCCGGCGGTGGCTACGGTGAGCGCTGTCCCGTCGACCTGCGGAGGAGGAGTACGTGGACGGCACCAGGACCTCGCCGTACCGGTCCGGGGCGTTCGGCAACGCCCGGGCGCTGATCTGTCGCGAGTGCGGCCGCGAGCAGATGCTCGGCCCGTTCTACGCGTGCGTCGAGTGCTTCGGCCCGTTGGAGGTCGGCTACGACCTGCCGGCGGTGACGCGGGCGCAGATCGAGGCGGGTCCGCGGAGCATGTGGCGCTACCAGCCGTTGCTGCCGGTCCCTGCCGACGTGGCGTCGTACCCGAACACCGACCCCGGGTGCACCCGCCTGGTCAAGGCCGACAACCTCGCCCGCGCACTCGGGCTGAAGACGCTGTGGATCAAGGACGACTCCGGCAACCCCACGCATTCGTTCAAGGACCGGGTGGTGGCCGTGGCACTGTCCGCGGCACGCGAGCTCGGGCTGCGGGTGCTCGCCTGCCCCTCGACCGGCAACCTCGCCAACGCGGTGGCGGCGGCGGCGGCGCGCGCGGGCATGCCGAGCGTCGTGTTCATCCCGCACGACCTCGAGCGGCCGAAGGTGGTCACCACGGCGGTGTACGGCGGCACCCTGGTGGCGGTACGCGGCACGTACGACGACGTGAACCGGCTGGCGTCGGAGGTCGCCGGGGAGGAGCCGGACTGGGCGTTCGTCAACGTCAACGTCCGGCCCTACTACGCCGAGGGGTCGAAGACGCTCGGATACGAGACCGCCGAGCAGCTCGGCTGGCGGCTGCCCCAGCAGGTGGTGGTGCCGGTCGCCTCCGGCGCCCAGCTCACCAAGGTCGACAAGGCCTTCGGCGAGCTGGTCAAGCTCGGGCTGGTGGAGGAGACGCCGTACCGGATGTTCGGTGCCCAGGCGGCGGGTTGCGCACCGGTCGCCACGGCGTACAAGCAGGGCCACGACGTGGTGCGACCGGCGCGGCCGGACACCATCGCCCGGTCGCTGGCCATCGGCAACCCCGCCGACGGACCCTACGTCCTCGACGTGTGCCGGCGGACCGGCGGCGCGGTCGAGGACGTCACCGACGAGGAGGTCCGCGACGGGATCCAGCTGCTGGCGCGCCGCGAGGGCATCTTCACCGAGACCGCCGGTGGGGTGACCGTGGCGACGCTGCGCAAGCTGGTCGAGACCGGGCGGGTCGACCCCGACGCCGAGACGGTGCTCTTCAACACCGGAGACGGCCTCAAGACCCTCGACGCCGTCGCCGACCGCGTCGGGCCGGCCGTCACCATCGATCCCAGCTATGCCGAGTTTGCGGCGGCCGGACTGGCCTGAAGCCGACTGAGGGGAGCGTGTCGACGATGAGCGTCAGCGTGCGGGTCCCGACGATCCTGCGCACCTACACTGGCGGGCAGTCACAGGTCAGCGCCGACGGCTCGACGCTGGCGGAGGTGCTGGACGCCCTCGACGCGTCGTACCCCGGCATCAAGGACCGCATCGTCGATGAACGCGGGACGTTGCGTCGCTTCGTCAACGTCTACGTCGGCAGCGAGGACGTCCGCTTCGCCGAGGGGCTGCAGACAAAGACGCCGGCCGGTGCGCAGGTGTCGGTGAT
>JALYMZ010000335.1 GCA_030773435.1 Actinomycetota bacterium
GTGCGGGCGTGCTGCATCGCCTCGATCGCCGCGTGCAGCCGCTCGACGAGCTCGGCGAACCGTCCGGCGCGGTCGATGTCGGCACTGTCGACGTCGTCGACGGGCAGCGCGCGGCTGAACCCCTCATCGCGCTCCTCCATTGCTGCGCCGAGCAGCAGCCGGTCCAGGCCCCAGCGCCAGGTCCCTTGGTCGACCTTGCCGAGCTGCCAGCGCCCGCGGTGTGACGCGTCCAGCCCCCACCGGACAGCCGCCGTCCCGACCCACTCGCGCAGCCGCTCGACATCATCGTCGTCGAGCCGGAACCGCTCTCGTACGACCGCGGTGCCGGTGAGGTCGAGGACCTGCGAAGCGCTCACTCTCGCCTCGCCGAGCTCGAGGAGCACCGAGAGGAGGGCGAGCAGCGGGTTGGTCTGGCGGAGCGCACGGTCGGCGAGCCGGACGCGGAGCCGGCTGGCCGGGTGGCCATCGACGTCGTCGCCCAGCTGGCCGAAGGACGCGGCGATGAGCGGAGCGAAGGTCTCGACGTCGGGGCACATCACCAGGACGTCGCGCGGCTCGAGCGTCGTGTCCTGCTGAAGCAGGTGGAGGACCGCCTCGCGCAGGACCTCGACCTGGCGGGAGCGGCCGTGGCAGGCGTGCACCTGGACGCTCCGGTCACCGGTCTTGAGGGGCGGCGGGTCGGTGCGCACGCGGTCCTGGGCGAGGTCGTCCTGCAAGTGGCCGAGGAGCGTCTCGGGCCGCGGCGGGCTCGGGTGATGCTCATGCCGAGCCTGCGGTGCGGTGGACGCGAGCAGCTGCTGAAGCTCGCGGACGTCGCGCGACAGCGACGCGAGCAGCCGGTTGTCGAGGCGCAGGGCGGTGTCGTCGTCCCGACGCAGGCGGCTCGTCGGCGGTGTCGCGCCTACTGCATGCCACAGGGCTGGTGACGCGTGCGGGACCCAGAGGTAAAGCTCGCGATGCTCGGCGAGCGCGGTGAGGACCTGGAGACGCGCTGCAGAGATGCGGGTGGCGCCGAAGACGGACAGCCGCTCAGGCAGCGGGATGTCAGCGTGCTGCTCGACGACGGCGGAACACAATGAGGGAAGGAGCTCTGCCGGGGCGGGGTGTCCGACCCGGTCACGGAGGCGCCGGAAGAGCTCGACCTGCCAGCCGAGGTCGGCGTCGACCTGATTGCCTGCGCCGTCGCTCTGCTCGCCCGCGGCCCAGGCGGTGAGCAGCTGTGGCCGGGCGTTGCCGTAGCTGTCAAGCAGCCGCGCCAGGCGACTGGCGACGGCGAACCGGCGTCCCTTATCCACACCGACGTCAACCCCGAGGTGGCGGGCGAGCTGCTGACACCACGGCTTGTGCGCGGTCTCGTCGATCACCTCGAGCAACGGCCACACCAGGCGGTCGGGCGTCCACCGCTCGAGCACCTCGGCGTGGTCTGCCGCGACGGCGGCGAGCGCTTCGTCGAGGACTTCCGAGGGGCGCGGGAACGTGACGTTGGCGCAGACGCCGTCGGCGACGGTCCCGGCGCCGAGCACGTGCGACAGCCGCTGGGCAAGCCACCGCTCGACGCCCTTGGCCGGCACGGCGACGAGGTCGGGCGCGAACGGGTCGCCGAGGGGCGTGGTCAGGACCGAGGCGAGGGCGTCGACGAGCGTGTCCGCGCGCTCGGCGCGGTGGACATGGAGCACGGGGCTACACCGCTGCTCGTCGTAGACGACTGGCTGCGGCGGCCTGGTGCGCCCCGGACCTCCTGGCAGTGACGGACACGAAGCCTTACTACACCGTCAGCCTCCGACAGCGGCAGGCGAAACGAAAAGAATGCGCCGGCGAGCCCCCTACTCGGGCGAGCGGCAGCCGTCGCTCCGCTGACGGCAGCGTGTCCGTCGACCCCCCCGCACGACGGCCGGCATTCGTCGAATGCAGGTCGCCGGATGTAGTCAGCGTCTACGGTTCGACCTCCTCGCATCCTCGTGCGCGCCATCCGCGCTGGGATGCGAACTCAGCAGGTCCACATGGTGGCTGTCCACAACCACAAGCGCCCGCCGCTGCACAGCACGACGTGGCGGTCATGCGCAGTACCGGCTAGATCATGGAGTCCGATGATGCCGCTGTCGGGCCACCCCACCTGCGTCGCCTCTCCCAGCCGGTTCGGCCTCGGCCCGAGTCGGAGCGGCTGGCGAGCGGCCGCGTGCTGACGCGTCAGCCGCTCGCCATCCCGGCTTCGAGCCGTCGGCGCACACCTTCGCCGCCGACGGCGGCGATCTCGCCGAGGTCGCCGCAGACCACCAGCTGCGTCCGCGTGCGCGAGAGTCCCACGTAGAGCATCTCGGCGGAGACCGTTGATCGTCCGCCACGCCTACGCGCTCAACGCCCAGGAGTCGCTGCGGACGCCCGGCGGCAGAACGCGCGCCGACGCTCGCCCGCGCCGAGCAGGCGGAGTCCTCTTGGTGATTCTGCGCTTGACGGCGGCCGTTGTGCTCAGCACGAGCAGCGCGAATCCGACAGCGATCCAGACAAGACCGGCACCGACGAGGACGGGGCGAGGCGTGTCTGCGGTCGGCTCCGCGGCCAGCTCGCCGACACCTCCAATGGCGACACTGACTCCCGCGAGGTAACCCGCCGCGATGCCAAGCCATCCCCAGCGATCCCGGCGTCCGGCCAGTACGACCACGACGAGGAGCAGCACCACGGGCAGGAGCGGCGCAGAGATGGCCGTGCCGCTGGTCAGGAACTCGCTACCGGCGTCCGTGCCGACGATGCCGAACTGGGACGGCCAGTTGACGACTATGGCGACGACCGTGGCGAGCACGTTGAGCACAAGCACGATGGCCGCGAACCACCGCAGGGGTGAACCAGCGGGCACGAAAGTCTCCTCACTCGCAGCGAGAGTTCGGCCCGGGCGGAGTGTAC
>JALYMZ010000336.1 GCA_030773435.1 Actinomycetota bacterium
CCCTCCGGCTGCTTGCCGTTGACCGACCCCGGCGGCGCGTCGACCGGCGGAATGGTCGACGGTCGCCGGGTCGGCGAGCCGGTCCACGCCGGGCGGGGCTTGCGCCGCCGCAACGGCGCGAAGATCGCCGCGACCTCATCCTTGTCGAGGGTCTCCTTCTCCAGCAGGGACAGCACCAGGTTGTCGAGGACCTCGCGGTTCTCGGTGAGGATGTCGAAGGCCTCCTGGTGGGCGTTGGTGATCAGCGCTTTGACCTCGGCGTCGACGATGGCGGCCACGTCCTCGGAGTAGTTGCGGGTGTGGCCGAGGTCGCGCCCCAGGAACGGCTCGGAGTTGCTCTCCCCGAACTTGATGGCGCCGAGCCTCTCCGTCATGCCGTACTGCGTGACCATCGCCCGGGCCAGGCTGGTGGCCTTGTCGATGTCGTTGGCGGCGCCGGTGGTCGGGTCGTGGAAGACCAGCTCCTCCGCGGCGCGGCCGCCCATCATGTATGCGAGCTTGTCCAGCATCTCGCTGCGGGTAGTGGAGTACTTGTCCTCGTCCGGCAGCACCATGGTGTAGCCGAGGGCCCGGCCGCGGGGAAGGATCGTCACCTTGTGCACAGGGTCACCGTGCGGCATCGCCGCGGCCACCAGCGCGTGCCCGCCCTCGTGGTAGGCGGTGATCTTCTTCTCCTTCTCGCTCATCAGCCGGGTGCGCTTCTGCGGGCCGGCGATCACGCGGTCGATGGCCTCGTCGAGGGCGAGCGCGTCGATGAGCTTGGCGTTGTTGCGCGCGGTCAGCAGCGCCGCCTCGTTGAGGACGTTGGCGAGGTCGGCTCCGGTGAAGCCCGGGGTTCGGCGGGCGACGGAGGTGAGGTCGACGTCGGAGCCGATCGGCTTGCCGCGCGCGTGCACCTTGAGGATCTGCTCCCGGCCGTTGAGGTCGGGGGTGTCCACGGTGATCTGCCGGTCGAAGCGGCCGGGACGCAGCAGCGCCGGGTCGAGTACGTCGGGCCGGTTGGTAGCGGCGATGAGGATCACGCCGCCGCGGACGTCGAAGCCGTCCATCTCGACCAGCAGCTGGTTGAGGGTCTGCTCCCGCTCGTCGTGGCCGCCGCCGAGCCCGGCGCCGCGGTGCCGCCCCACCGCGTCGATCTCGTCGATGAACACGATCGCCGGCGCGTTCTCCTTGGCCTGCTCGAACAGGTCCCGGACCCGGGAGGCCCCCACACCGACGAACATCTCGACGAAGTCGGAACCGGAGATCGAGTAGAACGGCACCCCGGCCTCGCCCGCCACCGCACGGGCGAGCAGCGTCTTGCCGGTGCCGGGCTGGCCGTAGAGCAGGACGCCCTTGGGGATCTTCGCGCCGACCGCCTGGAACTTCGCCGGTTCCTGCAGGAACTCCTTGATCTCGCCGAGCTCCTCGATCGCCTCCTCGCAGCCGGCGACGTCGGAGAAGGTCGTCTTCGGCATGTCCTTGCTGATCAGCTTGGCCTTGGACTTGGCGAACTGCATGATGCGCCCGCCGCCGCCCTGGACCTGGTTCATCAGGAACAGGAAGATGAGCACGAGCAGGACGAACGGCAGCAGGCTCGCCAGCAGGTTGGCGAGGAAGCTCGGTCGCGGGACCTCGACGTCGTACGTCTGCACGCCCGACTGCTCGATCTCCTGCAGCAGCTCGTTGCCCTGGGTGCCCAGCCACTCCGCACTGATCTTGCGGCCGTCGTCGAGGGTGGCGTCGATGCGCTGGTCGCCCTCGACGAACGTGACCTCCTCGACGCTGCCCGACTCGATGGCCTGGACGATCTCGGCGGTGTCGACGTCCTCGTAGCCGCCGCTGGACGACACGGCCTGCAGGAGGGAGATGACGAGGATGGTGCCCAGGATGATCCACAGCCAGGGCCCTCGAAACATGCGCTTCACGTTCATGATGCGGAGCGGCGCTCCGTCCCTCCTGCCACGCCGTCGCCCGGCGCGACACGCCGGTGTCAGAGACTCCGACGGTACACCGAGCGGCCAAGGCGGCCGCCGGCGCGCGGGTGGTGCCGCTCGGACTGGGCTTCGCTGGTGCAGGGCGGCCGGGCAGCGGGATGACCGGGGGCCGGACTTGGTGACAGTCGCTCGCCGCCGACGCCGGGTGCGGTGACACGTACGGCCCCGCCGGCGGCCGGCGGAGCGTGGCCGAGCGTGCCACGCCGTCCCGTGCGAGGCACGCGGCGGGCTGAGTCGCTCACCCGCACCCAAACCGGTCACCGGCGACAGGCACCCATTGGCGTGTCGTCGTCGTTGCTGACCGGTTTCGCCGGCCGCCGGCGGGCGGCGGGTCGTCGCCGTTCCGACCGGTTTGGCGAGGGCCAGGGTCGTCCCTCGGCGACCGCCGTACACAGGTCACCAGTGGTCCCGAGATTGGCCCGTGCACCCCCTGCCCGACCCATCCGGGGACATCCCAGGCCGAATTTCGCCGGGGCAGACGCGGTTTGCGCTGCTGGCAGGCGAAATCGGAGAGGCGCGGCGCGGCGGCGCTCCCCGGGAGGCGCGGAACCGGGCGGCAGGGCTGCGGTCAGGAGTAGACCTGCGGGGCCAGGGTCGCGACGCTACGCAGGTTCCGATACCGCTCGGCGAAGTCGAGGCCGTAGCCGACCACGAACTCGTTCGGGATGTCGAAACCGACGTACCGCACCCTGACAGCCATCCGCTGGGCCTCCGGCTTGCGCAGCAGCGCGCAGATCTCAACCGACGCGGGCCGGCGCGAGGCGAGGTTCGACACCAGCCACGACAACGTCAGACCGGTGTCGATGATGTCCTCGACCACGAGGACGTGGCGCCCGCTGATGTCGGCGTCGAGGTCCTTGAGGATGCGTACGACGCCGGAGGACGCGGTGCCGGAGCCGTACGACGAGATCGCCATCCAATCCATCTCGACGTGCCGCTCGAACGCCCGGGCCAGGTCGGCCATGACCATCACCGCGCCCTTCAGGACACCGACCAGCAGCAGGTCCTGGCCGTCGTAGTCCTGCTCGATGTCGCGAGCCAGCTCGACCAGCCGCCGCTGAATCTGACCCTCCGACAGCAGCGTCGTGGCGAGGTCCTTCTCCACATGCTGCACGTCCACGCGCGTCAGCCTTCCACAGAGCCGCGGGCCAGGCGGATGCTGTCCCCGGCCCGGACCGCGACCACCCTGCCGGGCAGGTCCACCCGGAGCTGGCCGTGCCAGTCGGTGACCAGCGCATCCAGCGCGTCCACGTGGACCAGGAACAGGTCGGTCGCCGGGGACCCCGCCTCGAGGGCGGCGCCGCGCAGCACCCGGCGACGGATCGCCGGCGGCAAGGCGGCCAGCGCGGCGACCGCCAGATCCCCCTTCGGTGTCCGGCAGCGGCCTTCGGCGTCCGCGGCCAGCTCGTCGAGCGCGTCGGCGTCGTCGCGCAGCAGTCGCGCGGTGCGCGCGAGTGCCTCCACGCAGCCGGGTCCCAGCGCCGACTCCAACGCCGGCAGCACGTCGCGGCGCACCCGGACCCGGGCGAAGCGGTCGTCGCCGTTGTGCGGGTCCTCCCACACGGTCGCCCCCTCCGCCACGCACGCCCGGTGGGTCGTCCGCCGGCTCAACCCCAGCAGCGGTCTCCGGTAGTGGCCGTGACGCGCCGCCATCCCCGCCAGCGAGCGGGCGCCGGCGCCGCGGGCCAGGCCGAGCAGGAC
>JALYMZ010000337.1 GCA_030773435.1 Actinomycetota bacterium
GGGGGAGGCCCGAAACGGCGCGCCCAGCGGAGCGGATAAGACTCCGCCTTACCCTGGATGCGGTCGGCGGCTCTGGATGGAGGGCCGGGTCGGCGGCCTCCGGCGCCAGCGGAGGTGACGTGCGACGCCGGGTCGCCGCTACCGGAGAGTCACGTGCGGCGCCTGGCCGCTGCCGCCAGTGACACCCCGATCGCGGCGAGCACCACCTGGATTGCCAGCTCGAGCCAGTCGATGCCGCGCGTCTCGGCGACGCCCAGCGCGGTGGCGAGGAACGTGCCGATCAGCGCCGCGACGATGCCGACGAGGATCGTGAGCAGGATGCCGATGCTCTGCCGGCCGGGGACCACCAGGCGGCCGAGGATACCGACGACGATCCCGACCAGGATGGCGCTGAGGAAGCCCGTGATCTCCATGCCGCCATGCTGCCCGTGTCCGAGCCCTGCGACAAACCCGGCGACGAGGAGGCGGTGCTGGTCACCGTTCGGGACGCAAACGGTCCTCGTTCGGCGGGCGGACCGACCGCACCGTAGCGAACGAGGCCAGGCGCCGGTCCCTCGGCGAGCACCACGTCGACGTGGGGTCGCCGCGCCGGCAGTCGGCGACCGCGGTCAGCGGCCGCGGTCACCGCGAGGTCGCCGCGTCGTCCCGCGCCGGGGGCCGGCCCATCGGCACGTGGGCGATGCCGTCCTCCTCGAACGGTGGGCCGGTGGGGACGAAACCCCGGCGCGCGTACCACGACGCCAGATGCGCCTGCGCGTCCAGCACGCACCGCCGCTCCCCCACCAGGACGAGCGCCCGGCCGACCAGCAGGTCCGCGAGTCCCCGACCGCGATCCGACACCGCGACGCAGACCCGACCGATCCGTCGGCTGCCGTCCGGCTCGGCGAGCAGGCGTAGGTACCCGACCGGCCGGTCACCGCGTTCGACCCACAGGTGCCGGGTGCCCGGCTCCAGGTCGCGCCCGTCGAGCTCGGCGTAGGCGCAGCGCTGCTCGACGACGAACACGTCCAGCCGCAGCCGCCACAGCTGGTACGCCGTACGCGCCGGCAGGTCGCCGAACGCCGCAACCCGCACGTCCGCCGCGGCGGCCGCGCCACCGGTCACAGGTGGGGCTGGGCCGGCGTGTGCGTCGACGCCTCGATGTCCCGCGCGGCGGCGTCCAGCAGCCGGTGCGCCAGGTCCGACAGTGCTCGCGCGGTGGCCAACTCCTCTCCGATCAGCGGCACCGCGGCGTCGCGCGGGTGGCGCCGGCTGCTGCCGTGCCCGCGCACCTCGGCCTTCCCCTCCACCGCGAGCACCGCGTCCGCCTCGGTCGTGTCGAGGTTCTCCTCGATCACCACCTGCACATTCCGGGTCTTCGTGGTCATAACTCGCCTCCTCGAACGGACCGCACCCGACAGTGTTCCCCGGCTGTGGCGGGAGCCACCCCAGCTGTGACCGTCATCATGGGCACATGATCGGACGCCTGCGGAGCGCCCCCGCCCGCGACCACCCCGAGCTCCTCGCCGCGCCGGTCCGGCAGGCGCTGGCCTCCGGGGTCGCGCCCTCGGCGCAGGTCGCCGCGATCGACCCCGAGCTGGCCGACACGGCCGCGCTCTGCGCGGCCTACGGAGTGCCGCTGGAGCGGTCGGCGAACTGCGTGGTCGTGACCGGCAAGCGGGCCGGCGACCTACGCCACGCCGCCTGCGTGGTGCTCGCCACGACCCGGGCCGACGTCAACAACGTCGTCAGGCGCCGGCTCGACGTGCGCAAGGTGTCGTTCGCGGGGCAGGACTTCGCCGTGGCTGCGTCGGGCATGGAGTACGGCGGCATCACCCCGCTCGGGCTTCCAGCCGACTGGGTCGTCCTGCTCGACCGGGAGGTCGTCGAGACCGACCTCGTGGTGGTCGGCTCGGGGATCCGCGGCTCCAAGATCGTGCTGCCCGGACCCGAGCTGGCGACTCTGCCCCGCTCCGAGGCGGCTCAGCGCACCATCGTCACGACGGCGACCACGCCGACCACCACGACGACGGCGCGCAGCGCCAGCGCAGGCAGCCGCCGCCCGACGGTGGCGC
>JALYMZ010000338.1 GCA_030773435.1 Actinomycetota bacterium
GCACCGCGCGGCCGCTGGCGCGCGACCCGGCGACCGCCTGCGCGTGCTCGTCCGGCTCGATGTGGGACGGCTCGCCGACCCTGGCCAGCACCCGGTCGTGCTCGTCGAGTACGAGCAGGGATCCCCCGATCACCTCGACCAGGCTCACCGCGACGTCCTCGACGCCGCCACCGCGGAGCACCAGCTGCGCCATCTGGTCGTGCGCCGCGGCCGCCCGCTCCACCGCCTTGCTGTGCGCCCGCAGCTGCGTGTTCGCCCTGCCCAGCTCGGACAGCGCCGTACGCGTCTCGTCCAGCAGCCGCGCCTTGTCGATGGCGACCGCAGCGTGCGCGGCGAGCGAGCCGAGCAGGGCCACCTCCTCGCGGGTGAAGGGCCGCTCGCTGCGGTTGGCCGCGTACAGCACGCCGATCACCCGCGACCCCAGCGGCAGCGGCACGCCGAGGATCGCGACGAGCCCCTCCTCGCGGACTGCGGTGTCGATGCCGCAGGTGTGCCGGAAGCGCTGGTCGAGGTCGTAGTTCACGGTGACGTACGGCATGCCGGTCTGTGCGACCAGTCCGCCGAGGCCGTCGCCCATGCCGAGCCGCAAACTCTGGAACCTCGCCGACGTGGATCCCTCGGTGACCCGCATGTAGGTGTCACCGCGGGCCGGGTCGTTCATCGTCAGGTATGCGACGTCGGTCCCCAGCAACGTCCGGGCCCGGTGCACGATGGCCTTCAGGACCGAGTCGAGATCCGACAGCCGAGCCAGGTCGCCGGCCGTCTCGTACAGGGCGGTCACCTGGACCTCGCGGCGCAGTCGGGCGGCGAGGGTGTCGCGGACCTGCAGGGCCAGCCGCTTGCCGCGCTCGAGCTCCTCGACGACCTCAGGCCCCGCACCCGCCGCGCGAGCAGCCAGCAACGGCGCCTCGAACTCCACCGCCGGGGCGTCTCGGGCCAGCAGCTCGAGGAAGTCGTTCCATAACATGCCGGCCATTGTCGGGCAGGCCGGAGTCAATGAGCCGTCCAGCCGCCGTCCATGACCATCGACGCGCCGGTGACCGCGGAGGCCAGCGGGGAGCACAGGTAGGCGGTTAGCTCCGCTACCTCGTCCGGCTCTATGAGCCGCTTCAGCGCGGCCCGTTCGAGCATGACCTGCTCCACCACATCGTCCGGATCCAGCCCACGCACCCGAGCCTGGTCCTCGATCTGGTTCTGGACCAACGGCGTGCGCACGTAGGCAGGGTTGACGCAGTTGGAGGTCACCCCGCGGGTGGCGCCCTCCAGCGCAATGACCTTCGACAACCCCTCGAGACCGTGCTTGGCCGCGACATAGCCCGCCTTGTACGGCGAGGCAACGAGGCCGTGCACCGACGAGATGTTGACGATGCGGCCCCAGCCCTGCGCGTACATGTGCGGAAGCGCTCGACGTACCAGGCGGAACGGCGCTTCGAGCATCACCCGCAGGATGAGCGAGAACCGGTCGACCGGGAAGTCCTGGACCGCCGCCACGTGCTGCAGCCCCGCGTTGTTGACCACGATGTCGACCTCGAGATCGAGGTCGTCGACCGCGGCGAGGTCGGACAGGTCCACCACCACGGCCTGGCCGGACACCTCGGCGGCGACCTTCGCCGCACCGTCGGCGTCCCGGTCGACGACAAAGACGTGAGCGCCGGCGGCGGCGAGCCGGATCGCGCAGGCTCGGCCGATGCCGCTGGCCGCGCCGGTGACCACGGCACGCCGGCCCGTGAGGACGGCGTCGGTGCTGGCCCACCCGGGAGTCATGGCGTGAACCTACGAGACTGGGCGCCTTGGCTCCACGGGGCGTCTACCCACAGTGACGTGCGGCTCGGTGGTGGACACCCACACACCGCCAGCAGGCGGGGGACCCGGCCGGCGGACGGCAGAATGGATCCATGCCGGTCGACCTCAACAGCGACGTGGGCGAGTCGTTCGGCCGCTGGCGACTCGGCGACGACGCGGGGATGCTGCAGCTGGTGACCAGCGCCAACGTCGCCTGCGGCTTCCATGCCGGCGACCCGTCGACGCTGCGGGCCACCTCCGCCGCCGCCGCCGCACGCGGCGTGGTCATCGGTGCCCAGGTCAGCTACCGCGACCTCGCCGGCTTCGGTCGGCGCTTCGTCGACGTGGCACCGGACGAGCTCACCGACGAGGTGCTCTACCAGCTCGGGGCGCTGGACGCGTTCGCGCACGTGGCCGACAGCCGGGTTCGCTACGTCAAGCCGCACGGCGCCCTGTACTCCGCGGTGGTCGACAACGTGCCGCAGGCGCACGCGGTCGTGCGTGCGGTGCGCGAGTACGACGACACCCTGCCGGTCCTCGGACTCGCCGGCTCGGCGCTGCACCGCGCTGCATCGGCCGCCGGGCTGCGGACCGTGTCCGAGGTGTTCGCCGACCGGGCGTACCGGCCCGACGGCGCTCTGGTGTCGCGGCGCGAGCCGGGTGCGGTGCTCGACGATCCGCGGCTGGTCGCCGAGCGGGTGTTGCGGATGGTGAGCGAAGGCCGCGTCGAGGCCGTCGACGGATCCCAGGTGGCGCTCACCGCCGAGTCGGTCTGCGTCCACGGCGACAGTCCGGGTGCGCTGTCCATGGCGCGCGCGGTGCGCCGTGCGCTGGACGACCGCGCGGTGCCGGTGCGGCCTTTCGTGTCGCGATGACCCGGCTGCGGGTGCTGCCGTGCGGTGACACCGCGCTGCTGGTCGAGGTGCCGTCGCTGGCGGAGGCGATGGCGCTGCACGCGGCGTTGACGGAGGCCGACCTGCCCGGGGTTGTGGAGCTGGTGCCGGGAGCCCGGACCGTGCTGGTGCGCTTCGATGCGCGCCGGGTCTCCGCCGGCGAGGTCGGCCGGCGCGTCGGCGAGGTGCCGGTCGGGCCCGGCGTCCCCGCGCCGGCCGGTGCCGAGGGCGTGGTCGAGATCGCGGTCCGCTACGACGGCCCGGAGCTGGAGGAGGTCGGTGCGGTGACCGGCCTGGGACCACGGGGCGTGGTCGACGTCCACACTGGGGCGCTGTGGCGGGTGGCGTTCAGCGGGTTCGCGCCCGGTTTCGCCTACCTGACCGCGGGCGACGAGCGGCTGCGGGTGCCGCGCCGGGAGACGCCGCGCACGTCGGTGCCAGCGGGCGCGGTGGGTCTCGCGGGCGAGTTCACCGGCGTGTATCCCCGCCCGTCGCCCGGCGGTTGGCAGCTGATCGGGCGCACCGACGTGGTGGTGTGGGACCTCGACCGCGATCCCCCGGCGCTGCTGCGTCCCGGTGCGCAGGTGCGGTTCCGGGAGCGCCGATGACGCTGGTGGTGGTGCGCACCGGACCGCTGGCCACCGTGCAGGACCTCGGTCGCCACGGCTACGCCGCGCTCGGGGTCAGCCCGTCGGGGGCGGCGGATCGGCGCGCGCTGCGGCTGGCGAACCGGCTGCTCGGCAACGCGGAGTCGGCGGCGTGCGTCGAGGCCACGATGGGCGGGCTGTGCGTGCGGGCGGAGACTCCGGTCCAGGTGGTGCTCACCGGAGCCC
>JALYMZ010000339.1 GCA_030773435.1 Actinomycetota bacterium
GTGGAGCGCCTCGGTGCCGTCGTCGGCGCCGGGCAGCAGCACCCGCGCGCAGACCAGTTCCAGCAGCAGCCGTGGCGCGGTGGCACCGCGCATGTCCGTCAGCCCCTGGGCCACGACGTCCGCGGCCCGGGTCAGCTCCGCGCGCCCGAACCGCGCGGCCTGCGCGCCGAGGCGGTCGGCGCGATCTGCCGGCGCGTCCACGATGCCCTTCGCCACGGCGTCGGGCACCGCGGTGACCACCACGAGGTCACGCAGCCGGTGCAGCAGGTCCTCGCCGAACCGGCGAGGGTCCTGGCCGCTCTCGACCACCTTGTCGACGACCGAGAACACCGCCGCCGCGTCTCCGGCGGCGAACGCCTCGACGACCTCGTCGAGCAGCGAGGCGGGGGTGTAGCCCAACAGCGCGGTGGCGAGCGGGTAGGTCACGCCGCCCTCCCCCGCACCGCCGATGAGCTGGTCGAGCACGCTCAGCGTGTCCCGCACCGAGCCGGCGCCGGCCCGCACGACCAGCGGCAGCACCGTCGGTTCGATCGGCACCCCTTCCTGCGCGCACACGACGGCCAGGTAGTCGCTGAGGACCTTCGGCGGCACCAGCCGGAACGGGTAGTGGTGCGTGCGCGAGCGGATGGTGCCGATGACCTTGTCGGGCTCGGTGGTGGCGAAGATGAACTTCAGGTGCGGCGGCGGCTCCTCGACGAGCTTCAGCAGTGCGTTGAACCCCTGGGTGGTCACCATGTGCGCCTCGTCGACGACGTACACCTTGTAGCGCGAGGCGACCGGCGCGAAGAACGCCCGCTCCCGCAGGTCACGGGCGTCGTCGACGCCACCGTGGCTGGCTGCGTCGATCTCTATGACGTCGATGGAGCCTGGCCCTCCGCGGGCGAGGTTGCGGCAGGACTCGCATACGCCGCACGGCTCCGGGACGGGCCCCTTCTCGCAGTTCAGCGCCCGCGCGAGGATGCGGGCGCTGGTGGTCTTGCCGCAGCCGCGTGGGCCGGAGAACAGGTAGGCGTGGTGGACGCGGTTGTTGGCCAGCGCCTGCTGGAGCGGCTCGGTGACGTGGTCCTGGCCGATGACCTCGGCGAACGTCTCCGGGCGGTAGCGCCGGTAGAGCGCGAGCGGTGCCTCCACGCCGGAACCTTAACCTCGCCGGCCGACATCGCCGTACCCCCTGGTGCGTCCGCATCACCTGTGGAAGGACCGGCGACGACAGACCCCTCACGCACCCGGCAGAGCTCGCTTACCCTTGCTGCCTTCCGGCCCTGGGGGGATTGGGCGAGATGCCGCCGCGTGAGGGGCTGCGGCAAGTCTACGGCAGCGGCGACCGGGCTCCCCGGTTCCGGTGCCCGCCGGCGGGAGCCGCTAGCCTCGGCGGCGGAGGATTCGCCTAGTGGCCTAGGGCGCACGCTTGGAAAGCGTGTTGGGGGCAACCCCTCGCGGGTTCGAATCCCGCATCCTCCGCCGCGTGACCTGCGGAAACGCTGGCTGTCCGCCGGGGGTCTGAGCCGCCGCGGATGTCTAGTCTCAGTTGTAGTCTCAGTTGGGTCGATGCGAGGCGGCCGCCTTCTTGGACGCGCGTAGGACCGGGATCCGAGATGACTCCCCGCCGAGTGCACCGCAGCCCTGACGCAGCAGGGACCTCGGCTGTGTCAACGGCAGCGTGGCGACCGCGGACTGGACCATGCCTGATGAGTGCTCGGGTGCCCCACGCGGGAGCGCCGGTGATCGAGAGGACCGGCTCTTCATCTCCAAGCGTGGATAGCCGGTTCGCGACACGCTGACTCGCCTGGGCGCAAGCGGCTGTGGCGCTGTGGCGAGCCGGCCTGTGGCAAGCGGACCTGGACCGAAACCAGCGAGGCGATCGCGGCGCGGGCGGCGCTGACCGAGCGGGCCGCGCCGTGAGCGTGTGAGCGGGTCGGCCGCGACGGGCAGACCGTCGACGCGGTCAGCCTCAGTCCGGCAGCCCATAAAGGCCGAGGCTTGCACGCTTGTGCCTGTTTCCGCTCTCTCGCCCGCCAATGTTCGAAAGGAGAACAGCCGCCGTCGGTCGCCCAGCTGAGCGACCCAGAAGAGTTCGGCCTTGTTTCATGCGGGACATCCAGTGATCCCTCTGCGGCTCGACCCGGAAAGCCCCCAAACCTCTACGACTGGTGGAACTCGAGGGTCTGGCGGACTGCTCCCTCACCCGCATAACCCACACTCACGATCTGTCCCAGCCGGTCCTGCAGCGACTGCCCGACATCCCGGGCGGTGATGCCGAAGTTCACGTGCCACCGGGAGTCATGCGGGTCCAGTTCGAAGGCGTAGCTAGACTTGATGGCGTCGGTATGCCAGCTGCGAGCATTGATGACCTCCACCGCCTCCAGCAGCGCGTCCGCCCCAAAGCAGCCAGCCTGCACCCGCACCGGCAACGCCGGTCCGACGACATCTCGCAGGTCCTCCTGCAAGCGAGCCTGATCGACCAGCGTCGGGTCGGCAACAACGACGAACTCGCGGGCGTAATCGTCGATCGCGATCCCGATCAAGCCTCGACGTAGCTGAGACTGCGGATCCTCCTTACTCGAGCGCCCGAACCTGTCCCTGATAGCCGACCCGAGGACGCCGATGGCTGCCTGGGCCTCATCACTCGCCCGCCAAGCCCTGCCACCAGGTGATGGGTCCGGTCGGGGGATGTTGCAATCACGGACATCTGTAGAGCCACCGCGGGTGGAGCCGGACTCCCCTTCGACAGTTGCTGGCGGCGTTGTTCCTGGTCCACAGCTTGACGCCAATCCGGCTAATGCGACTACGGCACTGGCGGTCGCGGCCACTCTGACCGCCCGGGACGGCGAGGAAAGGTGCTTCATGCTAGTTAGACGCGGCGCAACAGACATCGGTTCCAGGATCGTGCGGGGGCGCGTTCCCCGACTCGGCTGCGGTCTCCCAGGGCCCATCGGTCTCATGGTGCGGTAGCGACCGTGACCGATAAATGCGATCGTATGTTGGATATCTTCTCCCCGAGGATGCGGGCGCTGGTCCTGTCCATTGTGTCGAGGTCTGGGAGGCTGATGATATGATGTGAGCGACAGGATCTACAGCGAATTGACCGAGAACTACCACCGTTTGTCGGCAAGCCACCCCGCGAATGCGCTCTACGACCGGCCAACCATTCTGCGCCTGGTCGGGACGCTCGACGGACAGCATGTTCTGGAGCTCGGATGCGCAACCGGGCATCTGACCCAACAACTCTTGGCGGCGGGCGCTGAGGTCACCGCCGTGGACCGCTCACCAGAGATGGTCCGGATCGCTCATGAGCGACTACATGGGCGGGTACGCATCCACATCGGTGACCTGAACGCTCCCCTGACGATGGTCGCCGACGCGAGCGTCGACGCTGCCGTCGCCTCGTTGGTGCTGCACTACCTGCCTGACTGGCAACCGCTACTCGCTGAGGTCCGCCGCTGCCTCAGGCCCGGTGGGGCCCTGGTGATGTCGATTCACCACCCGATCATTGGATGGCTGCGCTCAGACCGCAGCGACTACCACCGGACCGAGCTGATCGAAGAAGAATGGGACGTCGACGGCGTTCGCGTGGCCGCGGAGATGTTGCGCCGACCCATGTCTGCCGTGTTCGCACCACTCCTTGCGGCGGGCTTTGTCATCAACGCTGTCGAGGAACCCGTGCCAGACAACGACGGTCGAGACATTGCTGAGCCGCGGGTGCGGCGTGTCCTCAACACCCAACCGGTGTTCCTGTACGTGCGCGCGTTGTCCTCGAACACGGGCGACTTTCACTCTGCCACGATGCAGCTGTGACTGCACGCCTCAAGGGTCGCTATCGAGAGGTAGAACGGTTGCTCGCAGACGTTGTGCATTGGGCTCAAGGCCAAGAGCCTGTCGATGCCGTCGCGCTGGTCGGCTCCTACGCCCGTGGCCAGGCACGCATGGCCAGCGACGCTGACATCGTCATCCTGACCCGCTCATTCGAGCAGTACGCCACCGACAGTTCCTGGCTTGTACAGCTTCGACCTGGCAGTCGGCTGATTCGCTCTGCAACGTGGGGGCCTCTGCTAGAGCGCCGCTTTCGACTACCGTCAGGTCTTCTGCTGGACCTTGGCCTGGTTTCGCCCGCCTGGGCGGACCTGCCGCTTGACCCCGGCACACGTCGTGTGCTCAGCGATGGTCACCGGATCCTTTACGACCCGCAGAGCCTTCTGGAGCGCGCTGTCGAAGCACTTAGCGAGGGGTGCGAAGTCGTCATAACGCAACGCTCATCGGGAGACGCACTACGGACACGATGCCCGTAACCGTAAGGGGAACGCGACCGGCTCCGACGCGGCGCTCCCTACGGCCGACAGCCGTCCCAAGAATCGCGAATCGGGACGCCCCCACCCGTGCCCACCTGGTCGTCAGGATCGCCCTACCTGAACGGCGGAGGGATGATGGCGGCATGGCAGACGATCGAGAGACGTTGAGGGCGACCTTCACTCGGGTGGCGAACCTTTACCACGAGGCCAGGCCTGACTATCCCGACCAGCTCTTCGACACCGTTGTCGAGGTCGCAGGGCTTCAAGCCGGTGACCAGCTGTTGGAGATCGGTTGCGCCACTGGGAAGGCGACGCTCCCCCTAGCGCGGCGCGGCTTTCGGATCACCTGCGTCGAGATCGGCCCCGAGCTCGCCGCTGTGCCCGACGCAATCTGGCCGGCTTCCATGATGTGGCCATCGTCGAGGGGGCCTTCGAGGCGTGGCAGCCGGCGGCGGGTAACCGGTTCGACCTCGTGTTCGCCGCCACCGCCTGGCACTGGATCGACCCACACACTCGGTACCGGCGGGCCTGGGACGTCCTGCGCCCCGGCGGCCACCTCGCCTTCTGGAGCGCCACCCACGTGTTCCCCGACGGCGGCGACCCGTTCTTCGCCGATATTCAGGGCGTCTACGAGGAGATCGGCGAGGGCTTGCCGGAGGGGGCAACCTGGCCGCGGGCGGGGGAACTGCCCGACGATCGCACGGAGATCGAAGCAAGCGGGCTCTTCGACAGCGCCATCGTCCGGCACTTCGATTGGGAGATCAGCTACGACGCCGAGGAGTACCTTCGACTGCTCGACACGTTCTCCGGTCACATCGCGATGGAACCCTGGAAGCGCGATCGTCTCTACGGCGAGATCAGGCGTCGGCTCGGGCAGCGATCCGACGGCCGTCTGCGCCGTCACTGGGGAACCGTCCTGCACGTCGCCCGACGCATCGACTCACCACCTGTACCGTAAACCGAGCCGCTTGTGGTGCGGTTAACCGAACCTCCGCTCTGCGGGCGTGGGGTCGCGCAACGACTTCGCTATGCGAGGGCTCCCACACCCGAATCAGGTCGGTCGCTTCGCTGAGCTCAACGGCGTCGTACAGGGCCAGCTCGGCGTTCGAGCTCAACCGCACCGCTCTCAGCCGCGGCCCATCGCCGCCCTCACGGGCGCGGCGGTACTTGGCCACCCAGTTGCCCAGCGTCCCGTCGTTGATGCCCAGCTCCCGCGCCACCACCGCGATCGGCGCATCCCCCGCACGACCCGAACCGTCCCCGATGGGGGCGGCGACATGATTCTGCTCCTGGGGTTGGCGACAGGTCTACGTGCACTGGAATACGTCCCCATGAGGACAAGGCACCGGCCCAGTCGCCCGAGCCGGAAAGCCTCATCCCACTCACTCCCACTGGACCGTCACGGCACAACCACATCCGCCGCTGACTGGGCCGTCCGCCCCTTCGCCTACTGCCATGATTGGCTGGTGGGAATCGACCTCGCTTACTTCGCCGCCGACGACGACGAGTCGGCCGCCAGCTCCGAATCCCGTCCCGGCGGACCACTCGGATGGCCCACGGTCACAGGACACCGCAAGGTGGGGCTCTTCCGCAAGGAACCCCTCGTCGAGTCCCTCGGACCCGCGTACGAAGGGTTCCAGGCTCGCGGCTACGACCCTGTCGTGTCGCTAGGGGCCTTAGAGAGCCTCCTTCGAGGCATCAACTACGACGCCCTCGAGAACGATCCACGCTGGGGCGGTTCCCCGAGCGACGCAGAACCTCCGAATGACCGAGCCGTTCTCACCCTCACAGACACCCTGCGGGATGCTTTGGCCGACGCATCTGACGATGATCTTCGTCGAGTGGCCGGACCATGGTCGCGCACGGAAGAACTCACACAGGAGGGGTGGGAGGCCGTCACCTTGGAGGACCACGTGAGCTTCCTACGGCAACTCCGCGATCTGGCGGCATCGGCTCATCGTCACGGCCAACGTCTGTACTGCTACTACGAGCTGTAGCGGCCGTCGAACGTCCTGCTGGCACCGCGCAGCCCGGCAGCGCCGTCCTGTCAGGGGCCTACAAGCACCAACAGCACCGTCGCTGCCGTCCGGCGTATGGGTCAGCGGATCGTCAGCTCGGGATATGGCGTGTTGTCGACGACTCGGTCCAGTCCCATGCGTGAGAGGTCAATGGTCTGGAAGCTCTTGTGCATGATGAGCTCGCTCAACGAGCGGCCGACGGCCGGGGCGTGCATGAGCCCGTGACCGGAGAACCCGGTGGCGAAGTAGTAGTTGTCGAGTTGGCCGTTCCAACGATCGAGGATCATGTTGCCGTCCAGCCGGTTCTGGTCGTAGAGGCCGACCCACGTGGAGACGAGCCTGAGCCGGTCGGTGGCAGGAATACGGTCGACAAGTGCCGGCCACACGGCATCCTCGAAGTAGGACCTGTCGACCTCGAGGTCGAACCCGCCCGGTGTGTCGAAGTCCACCAGCGCCGCCGTGAGTCCCCGTCCCTCCGGGCGCAGGGCGAGTCCAGCCGGATCCTTGATGAAGGGATACCCGGTGAAGTCGGCGGCAGTCTCCACGTAGTGGTCAAACCGCCGCATCGGTTCTACCGGCAGATCGAGCCCCAGCTGTGCAGACAGTGACGGGCCCCAGACTCCGGCCACGTTGACGAAGGCTTCTCCCTCGACGCGGCGGCCGGACTCAAGAAGCACCGAGGTGACCCACCGGTGAGCTGTCTCGAACCCGACGACCTTGTCCCTGATCAGCGTAGCTCCGAGGCGGCGGCAGCGGCCGAGCATTCCTCGTAAGAATGCATGCGGATCCAACCATCCGTCGCGAGGCGACAAGATCGCCGGGCCCAAGTCCTCGGTGCGCAGGTGCCCATAGCGTCCCTTCAGCTGGTCCGGCTCCAGCCACTCCGCCTCGACTCCGAGCGCAGTCTGCTGATCGAAGTCAGCACGCAACCGCTCCGAGAGGCTCGGGTTGGTGATGAAGAGGTAGCCCTCCGGCCGCCAACCCAGATCCTGCACATCACTGGGTTGCGCGCCGCCGCCCGGTGCGGTCCAATTCCGCCACGAATCGATGACTTGATGGGTGTACCGCGACATCAACACGTTCTCCGGCCTGGAGAACAGTTGACGAATGCCGCCACTAGCCACCGCCGAGGCGGCGCGCTCATATCCCGGGTCCGGCTCTATCACTGCAACCGTCGGCGAAGAGTCCCCGTCAAGGAGATGCCACGCCGTGGCAGTCCCCACCACACCCCCGCCGATGACCACCACGTCGTAATGTCGACTCAGCACCTCGCCGCCGTCGGCGCACATGGGCGGAGTATCTCAGGCGTTCTTGCGCCATCGCCGAAGAGCCGGTGCGATCAGGACGAGAACCGTCCGGACGCTGCGAAAGCTAGCCTGACGGCATGCCGCGTGACTTCCAGGACCTCACCGGCAGCGACTTCCAGCGGGCGGACATGTCGGGCTCCCGGTTCACTTCGTCGACACCAGCATCAGCGGCGAGATCCACAACCTCGTCATCAACGGTGTCGACGTAGCGCCGCTGATCGAGGCTGAGCTCGACCGGCGCCGCCCGGACCGATCGAAGTTCCGACCCACCACGGCCGACGGGTTCCGGGAGGCGTGGGACCTCAACGAGCGGTTGTGGGCGGCCACCACCGACCGCGCCCGCAAGCTCGACCAGGAGCTGCTGCACGAGTCGGTGAACGGCGAGTGGTCGTTCATCCAGACGCTGCGCCACCTTGCGTTCGCCAGCCAGTCCTGGGTCGGCCGCTGCATCTTGGGCGACCCGAGCCCGTGGCACCCGCTGTCGCTGCCCTGGGACCAGATGCAGCCGCGCAAGGGCGTCCCATGGGACCGCAACGCGCGCCCGTCGCTCGACGAGGCGCTCGCCGTGAGGCACGACGCGATGGCGCTGGTCCGCCGCGTCGTCGACGGCCTCACCGACGAGCAGCTGGGCGAGCGCACGGCCCCACTTGTCGGGCCGGGCTGGCCCGACGAGGGCGAGACCTTCCCCGTGCGGGAGTGCCTGATCATCGTTCTCAACGAGGAGTGGTGGCACCGCATGTACGCCGAGCGCGACCTTGCCGTCCTCGAGGAGCGAGGCTGACCCGACGGTGACTGGCACCCGCGACCGACCGTGCGAGTTGTGGGTGATGCATACGCTGGACGAATGCGCCATCCGGCCGGCGTTCCCATAGCGATCGCAGCCCTGATCCTCGGCCTCGCCGGCTGCGCCGCGACCGGAGCCGCGACCCAAGGTCGGGATGGCACCGGGGTCGCCGCGGCCGGCCGGCCCG
>JALYMZ010000340.1 GCA_030773435.1 Actinomycetota bacterium
GCGGGGAGCCGGCGGCGCGGCGCAGGCCCGACTCGTCGACCGGCAGCCGCAGCTCACGCTGACGCGCGAGGGCGGCACCGACCAGGCCGGCGAACAGCGGGTGCGCCCGCGTCGGTCGCGACCTCAGCTCAGGATGCGCCTGTGTGCCGACGTAGAACGGGTGGCTGCGGCGCGGTAGCTCGACGTACTCCACCAACCGTGCGTCCGGCGACGTCCCGGAGAAGACGAGCCCGCTCCGCTCGAGGCCGGCGCGGTAGGCGTTGTTGACCTCGTAGCGGTGCCGGTGCCGTTCCTCGACGTACGGCTCGCCGTACAGCTCCCGCACGATGCTGCCGTCGCGCAGGTGCGCGGGGTAGAGCCCCAGTCGCATGGTGCCGCCGAGGTCGCCGGCGCCGGCGACGATGTCGGTCTGCTCGGCCATGGTCGCGATCACCGGGACGGCGCACCCCGGGTCAAACTCCGTGGAGTTGGCGCCGGGCAGCGTGGCGGCGTGCCGGGCGAACTCGATCACCATGCACTGCAGGCCCAGGCACAATCCCAGCGCGGGGACGCCGTGCTCCCGGGCGTACCGCAGGGCGCCCACCTTGCCCTCGATGCCGCGTACGCCGAAACCGCCGGGCACGCACACCGCGTCGACGTCGGCGAGCTGGCGAGCGGCTCCCTCCACGCTGGCGCACGTGTCCGACGGGACCCAGCGCAGCCGCACCCTGGCCTCGTGGTGGAACCCGCCCGCACGCAGCGCCTCGACGACGGAGAGGTAGGCGTCCGGCAGGTCGACGTACTTGCCGACGAGGGCCACCGTGACCTCCTCGACCGGGTCGTGCACCCGGCGCAGCAGGTCGTCCCAGTGAGTCCAGTTGACGTCGCGGAACGGCATCGCCAGCCGGCGTACGACGTAGGCGTCCAGACCCTCCTGGTGGAGCACCTTCGGGATGTCGTATATCGACGGCGCGTCGACCGCGGCGACGACGGCCTCCTCGTCGACGTCGCACATCAGCGAGATCTTGCGCTTGACCCCGTCGGGGATCGGACGGTCGGACCGGCAGACCACCGCGTCGGGCTGGATGCCGATCGAGCGCAGCGCCGCGACCGAGTGCTGGGTCGGCTTGGTCTTGAGCTCTCCGGACGGGCCGATGTAGGGCACCAGCGAGACGTGCAGGAAGAAGCAGTTGCCGCGGCCCACGTCGTGGCGGACCTGCCGGGCCGCCTCCAGGAACGGCAGCGACTCGATGTCGCCGACGGTCCCGCCGATCTCGGTGATCACCACGTCGACGTCGTCGCCGGCCATCGCGCGGATCCGGTCCTTGATCTCGTTGGTGATGTGCGGGATCACCTGCACGGTGTCGCCGAGGTAGTCGCCGCGCCGCTCCTTGGCGATCACCTGCGAGTAGACCTGCCCGGTGGTCACGTTGGCGCTGCTGCTGAGGTCGACGTCGAGGAACCGCTCGTAGTGGCCGACATCCAGGTCGGTCTCCGCACCGTCGTTTGTCACGAAGACCTCCCCGTGCTGGAACGGGTTCATCGTGCCGGGGTCGACGTTGAGGTAGGGATCGAGCTTCTGCATGGTCACGCGCAGCCCGCGCGCGGTGAGCAGGTTGCCGAGGCTGGAGGCGGTGAGTCCCTTGCCGAGCGACGACGCGACGCCGCCGGTGACGAACAGGTGCTTGGTCTGCACGGGGTTTCAGCCTATCAACCGGCGTGGCGGCTCCCCTGCGGGGACGCGCCGGCACCCGCTCACTCCACCAGCGGCACCGCGCCGTCGGCGCCGAGCACGCCGTAGTGCCCGGACGCGCCGGCGAGCTGTTCGGCCAGGGCCAGTACCACCGCGACCTGCCCGGCGGCGCGGTCGACCGCCGCTACCGAGGACACCTCCTGCGCCGTCTCCGCGCTGGCCCGGACGGCCGCCAGCGGATCGCCCGGCTCGGGCGCTCCCACCGGAGCGGCCAGCACCGCCCCGTCACTGCTGCGGTCGAGCTGGCGCAGCACCGTGGCGACGATCTCGGCGCGGGCCTGGGCGACGCTGCCGCGGCCACCCTCGCCGCCGCCCCCGGTCACCAGGACGACCGCGCTGGCACGCCGGCTCGGCGCCGACCCAGAGAGCAGCCCCGCGGTGGTGAAGCTCGACAGTACGCTGCGCGCGGGGTCGTCCATCGCCACGCCGGCGTCGACGGTCGTCAGCAGGGTGCGCGCGAGCAGCGCGCCGGCACGCTCGTACGCCGGGGTCGTGGTCGACACCTCGAGCTTGGGGTACTTCGGCAGCAGCTGTGCGGTGAGACTCTCGACGAGGTTGCGTGCGGCCGGGTCCAGCAGCTGCGCCTCCACGGCCAACCGGGTCGTCACCTGTGCGCCGGCCTCCTCGACGCGGGCCGTTACTGCGTCGACGGTCTCGTCGTCGGCGTCGGGGGTGCTCAGGACCAGCACCTGCCGCTGCCGGAGCCGGTCCGCCACCAGCTCCGGCGCCACGGCGGCGGCGAACTCCTCGGCGTACGCCAGCGCGCGCGC
>JALYMZ010000341.1 GCA_030773435.1 Actinomycetota bacterium
GCCCCCGGTGACGGCGAGCGGGCCGCTGCACGGGGTCACCGCCCGGGGCGCAAGGCCGGGGCCCTGGTCGTGCTCGTCGACGGTGACCTCGTCGTCTACGTCGAGCGCGGCGGCCGCACGCTGCTCACGTTCAGCGACGAGCCCGGCGTCCTGCAGCCGGCCCTGGACGCGCTCGCCCTCGCCGTACGGGAAGGAGCGCTGGGCCGGCTCACGGTCGAACGCGCCGACGGTGCGCAGATCCTGCGGTCACCGCTGACCGGGGCCCTGGAGGCGGCAGGGTTCACCGCGACGCCCCGAGGTCTGCGGCTGCGCGGCTGACCGACCCCTGGCGCCGGGATCGGGGAGAACCCGATCCCCCGCCGGGCGTCACCGGTGGTCGCGTGCGGCCCGGGCCGCGGGTCGGCCGTCACGATCGGTGAACAGCTGCGCGGCCGCCTGCTGCACCGCCAGCGACCAGGTCGGGTACGCATGCGTCGTCGCCGCCAGCCGGCCGGGAAACATCCGGGTCGCCATGGCCAGCGTCGGCTCGTGGATCATCTCGCCAGCCCGTGCGGCGACGACGGTGGCACCGACCAGACGACCGCCGGCGGCACGCCGCAGCAGCGGCCTGGGTGCCGCCAGCAGCTTGACGAAGCCGTCGGTCTCGGCGGCGGTGCGGGCCCGGTCGACCGAGGTCATCGGCACAGTCGCGACCCGGGTGCCCCGCGGGGCCTCGGCCTCGCGTACCCCGACCCGTGCCACCTCGGGGTCGGTGAACGTCACCCACGGCGTCGCCGCCGGGTCGTAGCGCCGCCGCCAGGGCCGGGAAGCGAGCGCGTTGCCGGCGGCGAGGCGGCCCATCGCGTACGCCGCGTGGGTGAACGGCATCAGTCCGGTCACGTCGCCGGCGGCGTAGATCCCGTCCACTGTGGTGCACAGGTGGGGGTCGGTGACGACCTGGCCGTGCTGGCCCACCTCCACGCCGACCGACTCCAGTCCGAGGTCGTCGCTGTTCGGCCACCGGCCGGCGGCGACCAGGAGCTGGTCGGCCACCAGCGCCTCGTCCCCGTCCAGCTGCAGCCGCAGCCGGCCGTCGCGCTCGGCGCCGACCCACCGGGGCCTGGCTCCGACCCGGAGGTCGATACCCGCGCGCGCGAAGACCGCGGCCAGCACCGCCGACGCCTCGGGCTCCTCTCCCGGCAGCACGGTCGCCGCGGTCTCCACCACGGTGACGGCACTACCGAGCCGGCGGAAGGCCTGCGCCAGCTCGCATCCGACCGACCCGGCGCCGAGCACCGCCAACGACCCCGGGAGCTCCGCCAGCTCGAAGACCGTCTCGTTGGTGAGGAACGGCACACCGGCCAGGCCGAGTCCGTCGGGTACAGCGGGCCGACTGCCGGTGGCCAGCACGATCCGCGGGGCCCGCACCGTGCTCCCGTCCACGTCGAGCACCGTGCGGTCCCGCAACCGCGCCCGCCCGCGCAGCACCTCGATCCCGGACGCCCGCAGCGTGGCGGCGTCCTCCGTGGCGGCGATCGCCGTGACCGTCTCGCGGACCCGTCGGGCCGCGTCGCCGTACGCCAACCCCTGCGCGGCGGCCGCCAGCAGCGCCTTCGACGGCACGCAGCCGGTGAACGTGCACTCCCCGCCGGGCTCGCCGTCGGTGACCAGGAGCACGCGGGCGCCGCGGGCGGCCGCGGCGTGCGCCGCACCCAGGCCGGCCGCTCCGCCGCCGACCACGACGAGATCCGGGTCCTCGCCGGGAACCGTCACGTCACACCTCGGTCCGGTGGCGGTTGGTCGGTCACCCTGGTGCGTACCCGGCCCCGTCCCATTTCCACCCAGCGCCGTGGTCAGACTTGGCAGGTGCCGGAAGGCGATGTGGTGTGGCGGACCGCCCGGCGCCTGCACGAGGCGCTGGCTGGAAAGGTGCTGACGCGTTCGGATCTCCGGGTGCCGCGATACGCGACCGCCGACCTCGCCGGCCGCACGGTCCACGAGGTGACGGCGCGCGGCAAGCACCTGCTGCACCGCATCGGCGACGGGCCCGACGCGGTGACCCTGCACACGCACCTGCGGATGGAGGGGGCGTGGCACGTCTACCGTCCCGGCTCGCCTTGGCGCCGCCCGGGTCACCAGGTCCGGGCCGTGCTGCACACCGCACCGTGGGTCGCGGTCGGCTTCTCGCTCGGGGTCACCGAAGTCCTCCGCCGCGAGGACGAGGAGCGCGCCCTGGGTCACCTCGGGCCCGACCTGCTGGGCGCGGACTGGGACCTCGACGAGGCGCTACGCCGGCTGCGTGCGGACCCCGGGCGCGAGATCGGCGAGGCGCTGCTGGACCAGCGCAACCTGGCCGGCATCGGCAACCTGTACAAGGCGGAGGTCTGCTTCATCCAGGGCGTCCATCCCGCCACCCCGCTGGTCGCGGTGCCGGACCTCGAGCGCCTGGTACGCCGGGCGAAAGCGCTGCTCGAGGCGAACCGGCAGCGCGCTGGCCAGACCACCACCGGAGACACCCGCCCCGGACGCCGCGTGTGGGTCTACGGCCGCGCGGGCCAGCCGTGCCTGCGCTGCGGGACCGCGGTCGCGGGGGCCGATGAGTCCGACCGGGTGACCTACTGGTGCCCCCGCTGCCAGCCGCAACCACAATGACGGCGCGGCCGGCCCGGCCTAGTAACTCCTTGAGTGGTTGACGGGAACATCCCCCTGCTGTGGTCATGAGGGCTTGGTGTCCCAACC
>JALYMZ010000342.1 GCA_030773435.1 Actinomycetota bacterium
GCGAAAGGGACGGTCCACGCGGCCCGCTGCCGGGCGTCGCGGCCCGACCCGGCGGCGAAGCGGCACGCCTGGCAGCTCGTCACCGGCGACCGATCGGCCGACAACTACGCGGTGTACGCGACCTGCGAGGGGTTCTGGCAGCCCGAGCAGCACGCGGTCACCGCGTCGTACGTCGAGCGGTACTTCACCGAGATCCCCGCTACCGCCGGGCTCCGCAGCGGTTGGGTCGTCGGTGAGTCGGCACGCCTGGCGTTCCCGCGGTACGCCGTGTCCGCCGCGACGCTCTCGCTGGCCGACAAGGCGCTGGCGGGAGAGCTCGACCCGGCGGTGCGCCGCGCGATCACCGACTGCGCCGACGACCTGCGGCGGGCGGTGGCGGTGCGGGCCACGTTCGGCGGATGACTGGCTCGGGGCGGATGCGGCGACCCCGGGTGCCGAGGAGGAGTTTGTACGTCGGGCAGCTGAAATCCTCCTCAGCTCCCCCGGCTCGCGCGCCGGCCAGGACGGGCACACCGGCATGCCCGGGGCTGCGGACTACGGTGAACTCCATGTCGAGACGCCCGGTGGCGGTGGTCGACATCGACGGCGTACTCGCCGACGTCCGGCACCGGCTGCGGTTTGTGCACACCCGTCCCAAGGACTGGCAGTCCTTCTTCGCCACCGCCCCCGACGATCCGCTGCTGGCCGAGGGCGCTGCCGTGGTCGCGCGTCTGTCCCGCGACCACGATCTCGTCTACCTCAGCGGTCGGCCCGAGCGGTGTCGCGCGGACACGCAGCGTTGGCTGCAGGAGCACGGGCTCCCGTCGGCGCCGGTCCGGTTGCGCCGCGACGGCGACCGGCGTCCGGCGCGGGTCACCAAGCTGGAGGAGCTGCGCCGGCTCGCGCAGCAGCGTGACGTCGCCGTCCTCGTCGACGACGACCCGGCGGTCTGCGCGGCGGCGGAACGCGCCGGCTTCACCGTGTTCCGGGCCACGTGGATGGCCGAGGAGCCGGCGCTGTTCGAGGCGCAGGAACGTGACGGCCGCAGCTGACCGGACGGCCCCCGGCCATCCGCGCCGGCCGGCGCTCCGAACTCCAGGTGATCCGGGTGGGCGTCGTCGAAGCGTCCGCAGCCCAGGCCCTGGCACGCTGGGGGCATGAGAAGAAGAGGTGGCCGCGTGTCGGGTGAACCGGTTCCGCTGCGGCTCGGGCTCGTCCCGGGGCAGCGGGACAAGTCGCTCGACGAGCTGTTAGTGAGCGTGGGGCGGGGTGACGAGTCGGCTTTCGAAAAGGTGTACGACGAGCTGGCGGCGTCCGTCTACGGCCTCGCCCGGCGCGTCGTCCGCGACCCGGCGCGCGCGGAGGAGATCGCCCAGGACGTCTTCCTCGCACTCTGGCGGAAGGCCACCCGCTTCGACCCGGTCAAGGGTTCGGCCCGCACCTGGGTCATGACGATGACCCACCGGCGAGCGGTCGACGTGGTCCGATCCGAGGAGGCGTCGACCCGCCGGGAGACCGAGCACGCCAAGCCAGACGTGGACTACGACCAGGTGGCTGAGCAGGCCACCGCCCGGCTGGAGGGACAGCAGGTGCGTCAGTGCCTCGGCACGCTGACCGACCTGCAGCGTGAGGCGGTGACGCTGGCCTACTTTGGTGGTTATACCTACCGGGAGGTGGCGGCGCTGCTGCAGGCGAACCTGTCGACGGTGAAGACCCGCATGCGCGACGGCTTGATCCGGCTGCGCGACTGTCTAGGAGGTACGCGGTGACCGCCACGGACGTGCACACCCGCGCCGGGCCCTTTGCGCTGCACGCTCTCCCCGGTGACGAGGCCACGGAGTTCGAGGGGCACCTCGACGTCTGCGCCACCTGCCGGCAGGAGGTCGATGAGTACGTCGACACGGCGGCGCTGCTGGGCCGTTCCGCCGCCGAGCAACCTCCGGCGCGACTGCGGCAGAAGGTGCTCGCCGCGATCCGCACCACTCGCCAGCTGCCGCCACTGCTCACCACACCGCCGGACACCGCGCGTACCCGGCGACGGTGGCCCCAGCTGCTCGCGGTCGCCGCGGCCGTGCTCGCCGTCGGCGCCGGTGGCGTGGCGGTCGGCACCGCGCTGGGCGACGACCCCGCGGCGGACGTCATCGCGGCCGTGGACGCCCGGACCTCGACCGGGAAGCTGCGCGGCGGTGGGTCGATGACGATGATCAGCTCGGCGGAGCACGGCAAAGCAGTGATCGTCACCGAGAACCTGCCCATGCTCGCTGAGGACCGGATCTATCAGCTGTGGTGGATCGACGAGACCGGCACCGTGCGCTCCGCCGACGTCCTCATCGATCCGGCCGAGCCGGGCGTGCACCTGGTGCCGATGCCTGAGCCGGACGTCCGTGTGGGCATCACCCGGGAGCCGGCGGGCGGGTCGCAGACGCCGTCGATGAGCCCGCTCACCGTGGTGGGCGCCGCGTGACCATACCGATCCGGCAACAGCCGGGGACGCATGTGGACAAAACCCCGACGCGGCCTCGAGCGCTGTGCACAATGGTGCCGTGAGCAACTTCACCGCCCAGGAGCGCCGCACGGTGTGCGTCCACGTCCCGGCGTGCCCGCCCGCCGACGCGCCGGACCGCGAGGCCGCCCACACCGTCGCCACCCATCCCGAGCAGGGGTGGAGCCTGCTCTGCAACGGCATCGTGCTGTTCGAGGACACTGGCGAGCTGCTGCCGAACGGCCAGGTGATCGCCCCGCACCGCCCGACCGACGTGCACCCGGAGGCGTTCGGCCTGCTCAGCGCCTGACCGCGCCGCCGACCGCGTCTCGTCGCGGTGCCGGCAAATCTGCCCGACCGCAGTGGCTAGAGTCCGGTGCATGGCCTCGACCCAGCCGCTGGACCCGACGTTCACCGATCTGCCGCTGCGCAGGCTCACCGACGCCGCGCTGCAGCGGACGCGCGACTTCCGAGTCGAGCACGCCGACTTCCGGCTCGAGCGCATCCGCACTCAGGACGTCGCGTTGCGGGACGCACAGCTGCAGGGCGCGGCCGACACCGAGCAGCTGGGGTTCGCCGTCCGAGTGATCGTGGACGGGACCTGGGGCTTCGCCTCCACGATGGTGCTCACCCCGGAGGCCGCCGTACGCACCGCCGAGGAGGCCGTGCACGTCGCCCAGGTGGCGGCCACGATGAGCCAGGAGCGCATCGAGCTGGCGCCGGAGCCGGTGCACGCCGACGAGACGTGGGTGTCGTCGTACGACGTCGACCCCTTCACGGTCCCGCTCGGCGACAAGGTGGCGCTGCTCGGCGAGTGGAGCCGGCGACTGCTGGCCACGGACCCGGTCGCGCACGTCAGCGCCTCACTGCGGCAGGTGCTCGAGCACAAGTACTACGCCGACACCGCCGGCACCGTCACCACCCAGCAGCGGATGCGGCTGCACCCGGCGCTGGAGGCGCACGGCAGCGACACCGCGACCGGTCGCTTCGACGCCATGCGCACGCTCGCGCCGCCGGTCGGCCGCGGCTGGGAGTACCTCACCGGCACCGGCTGGGACTGGGACGCCGAGCTCGAGCAGATCCCGAGCCACCTGGCCGACAAGCTGCAGGCGCCGTCGGTGAAGCCGGGCCGCTACGACCTCGTCGTGGACCCGTCGAACCTGTGGCTGACCATCCACGAGTCGATCGGCCACGCCACCGAGCTGGACCGGGCACTGGGCTACGAAGCCAACTACGCGGGCACGTCGTTCGCCACCTTCGACCAGCTCAACAGGCTGCAGTACGGCTCCCCCGCGCTGCATGTGACCGGTGACCGCACGGTCGAGCACGGCCTCGCCACCATCGGGTACGACGACGAGGGCACCGGGACCCAGTCGTGGGACATCGTCCGCGACGGCGTACTCGTCGGGTACCAGCTGGACCGGCGGATGGCGGCGATGATGGGGTTCGACCGCTCCAACGGCTGCGCCTACGCCGACTCCCCCAGCCACATCCCGATCCAGCGGATGGCGAACGTGTCGGTGCAGCCGGCGCCGGACGGACCGTCAACCGAGGAGCTCATCGGCGGCGTGGAGCGCGGCATCTACGTGGTCGGCGACAAGTCGTGGTCGATCGACATGCAGCGCTACAACTTCCAGTTCACCGGTCAGCGCTTCTTCGCCATCGACAACGGCCGGCTCGCCGGACAGCTGCGCGACGTCGCCTACCAGGCAACGACCACCGAGTTCTGGGGGGCCATGGAACGCGTCGGCGGCCCGCAGACGTGGGTGCTCGGCGGGGCGTTCAACTGCGGGAAGGCGCAGCCGGGACAGGTGGCGCCGGTCAGCCACGGCTGCCCGGCCGCGTTGTTCCGCGGCGTACGCATCCTCAACACCGCAGCCGAGTCCGGCCGCTGACCCTACCCGCCGACCCGAAGGGCGACCTGGTGACCGTCACGCCTCAGGAACTCGTCGAGCACGCGCTCGCGACCTCCAGCTCCGACGGCTGCGTGGCGCTGGTGCGCACCTCCACCAGCGCGAACCTGCGGTGGGCCAACAACACGCTGACGACGAACGGGGTGCTGCACGGCACGTCGGTCACGGTGCTGGCAACCCACCAGGGGTCGGCGGGGACGGCCGCCGGTGTCGTCACCAGCAGTGCCACGTCGCGGGACCAGGTGAGCGCGATCGTCGCCGCGGCCGACGCCGGCGCCCGTGCCGGGTCCCCGGCCGAGGACGCCCGGCCGCTCGCGGAGGGCGATGCTGACAGCGACTGGGTGGAGGTACCGGCGGAGACCTCTATCGAAGTGTTCGGGGACTTCGCGCCGGCGCTCGGCGACGCGTTCGGCCGCGCCCGCGACGGCGGCCGGATCCTCTACGGCTACGTCGAGCACGACGTCACGACGACGTACCTCGGCTCGTCGACCGGACTGCGCCGCAGGCACGTGCAGCCGCAGGGCCACGTCGGCATCACCGGCAAGGACACCGGGCTCACCACGTCGGCGTGGGTCGGTCAGGCCACCCGAGACTTCGCCGACGTGGACGCGCTGGACCTCACCGAGCAACTCGCCCGGCGGCTGGCGTGGGCCGAGCGCCGGGTCGACCTGCCCGCCGGTCGGTATGAGACCCTGCTGCCGCCGACCGCGGTGGCTGACCTGTTGATCTACCTGTACTGGGTCTCCGGCGGTCGCGACGCCCATGAAGGCCAGACCGTCTTCAGCAAGCCCGGCGGCGGCACCCGGGTCGGTGAGCGGTTGTCCCCGCGTCCGGTGCAGCTGTTGTCCGACCCAGGGCTGGCCGGCCTGGAGTGCAGCCGGTTCGTGGTGGCCCTGCAGTCCACGTCGGAGCAGAGCGTCTTCGACAACGGGCTGCCGCTGGGTCGCACCAACTGGGTCCGCGACGGTGAGCTGGCCGCGCTGCTGCAGTCCAGGCACTCCGCGGACCTGACCGGGCTGCCGTTCACCCCGGTGGTCGACAACCTGGCGCTGTCCGTCGACGGGGCCGGCGCGTCGCTGGACGACCTGGTCGAGTCGACGGATCGGGGGCTGCTGCTGACCTGCCTGTGGTACATCCGCGAGGTCGACCCGCAGACATTGCTGCTGACCGGGTTGACCCGGGACGGGGTCTACCTCGTGGAAGGCGGCGAGGTCACCGCGGCGGTGAACAACTTCCGGTTCAACGAGAGCCCGGTCGACCTGCTGGCCCGGTTCGACGCCGCCGGGGCGACCGTGCCGGCGTTCTCGCGGGAGTGGGGTGACTACTTCCCGCGTACGGCGATGCCGCCGCTGCGAGTGCCGGACTTCAACATGTCGAGCGTCAGCCAGGCCAGCTGAGCCGGCGGCTGGTGACACGTACGGCCCCGCGTCAGTGGCCCCGACCGGGGCCGAGCGTGTCACCGCGCCATCGGCCGAGCCGACACGCGTCCCGCCTGGGTGGACCGCGTCACCGCGCCAGCGGCGAGAGACGCATCCTGCTCACTCGGCGAACGCGGACGGGTCCGGGCAGGAGCAGACCAGGTGACGGTCGCCGTACGCCTGGTCGATGCGCTCCACCGGTGGCCAGTACTTCCCCGCCGCGGTGGCCGGGCCGGGCCCGGCCGGAAACGCCGCCTGTTCGCGGGAGTAGGCGCGGTCCCACTCCCCCGCGATCGCGCGCGCGGTGTGCGGCGCACCGCGCAGTGGGCTGTCCTGCACAGACCACCGGCCGGCCGCCACCGCGTCGATCTCGCCCTTGATCGCGATCATCGCGTCGCAGAACCGGTCCAGCTCGCCCAGGTCCTCCGACTCGGTGGGCTCGACCATCAGCGTGCCGGCGACCGGGAAGCTCATCGTCGGAGCGTGGAACCCGTAGTCGATGAGCCGTTTCGCGACGTCCTCGACGCTCACCCCGGTCTCCCTGGTCAGCGGCCGCAGGTCGAGGATGCACTCGTGCGCCACCAGACCGCCGTGCCCGGTGTACAGCACCGGGAAATGCTCGCCCAGGCGCTTGGCGACGTAGTTCGCCGACAGCACGGCGACCGCGGTCGCCCGCGTCAGGCCCGCGGCACCCATCAGCCGGACGTAGGCCCACGAAATCGGGAGGATGCCGGCGGACCCCAACGGCGCCGCGCTGATCGGGCCGATGCCGGCGCGGCGGTCGGTCACCGGGTGCAGCGGGTGGCTGGGGAGGTACGGCGCCAGGTGCTCGGCCACCGCCACCGGCCCGACCCCAGGGCCGCCACCGCCGTGCGGGATGCAGAACGTCTTGTGCAGGTTGAGGTGGGACACGTCGCCGCCGAACCCCCCGGGCCGCCCGTAGCCGAGCAGCGCGTTCAGGTTCGCCCCGTCGACGTACACCTGCCCGCCGTGCTCGTGCACGATCGCGCAGAGCCGGGTGATGCCGTCCTCGTAGGCGCCGTGGGTCGAGGGGTAGGTCACCATGATCGCGGCAAGCCGGTCGGCGTGCTCGGCGCAGCGCGCGGTCAGGTCGTCGAGGTCCACCGAGCCGCCCGGCGCCGCCCGGACCACGACCACACGCATCCCTGCCATCACCGCCGACGCGGCGTTGGTGCCGTGCGCGCTCGACGGGATGAGGCAGACGTCGCGTGCCGCGTCTCCGTTCGCACGGTGGTAGGCGCGGATCGCCAGCAGCCCGGCCAGCTCTCCCTGTGAGCCGGCGTTGGGCTGGATCGACACCCGCACGTAGCCGGTCACCTCGGCCAGCCAGCGCTCCAGCTGGGCGACCAGTTCGAGGTAGCCCTGGGCGTCCTCGGCGGGCACGAACGGGTGCAGGTCGGCGAAGCCCGGCCAGCTGACCGGCTCCATCTCCGTCGTCGCGTTGAGCTTCATCGTGCACGAGCCGAGCGGGATCATGCCGCGGTCCAGCGCGTAGTCGCGGTCGGCAAGACTGCGCAGGTAACGCAGCATCGCGGTCTCGGACCGGTGCAGCGAGAACACCGGGTGCTGCAGGAACGTGGTCGTGCGCCGCAGCTCCGCCGGCAGGGCGTCCGGGGTCCGCGTGTCCACCGCGGCGGGGTCCACGCCGGCGACGCCGAACGCCTTCCACACCGCCACGAGATGGTCCGCGGTGGTGGTCTCCGCGGTGCTGATGCCGACGCGGTCGGCGTCTACGAACCGCAGGTGCACCCCGGCGTCTCTGGCGGCAGCGACGACCGACTCGGCGCGTCCGGGGACCACGGCGGTGACGGTGTCGAAGAACACGTCGTGCAGCAGGTCGACGCCGGCGTCGCGCAGTCCGGCGGCCAGGACGGCGGCGTACCGGTGCGTGCGCTGCGCGATCGACCGCAGCCCGTCCGGCCCGTGGTACACCGCGTACATCGACGCCACCACCGCCAGCAGCACCTGCGCGGTGCAGATGTTCGAGGTCGCTTTGTCGCGGCGGATGTGCTGCTCGCGGGTCTGCAGGGCCAGCCGGTACGCCGGACGTCCGGCCGCGTCGACCGAGACCCCGACCAGCCGTCCGGGTAGGTTTCGCTCCAGCCCGGCGCGGACCGCCATGAAGCCGGCGTGCGGCCCGCCGTAGAACAGCGGCACGCCGAAGCGCTGGCTGGAACCGACGACGACGTCGGCGCCCAGTTCCCCCGGCGGTGTCAGCAGGCACAGCGCGAGCAGGTCGGTGGCCACGACCGCTAGGCCGCCGCGCGCGTGCACCGCCTCGAACAGCGGCGCCACGTCCCGGACCAGCCCGCTGGCCGTCGGCTGCTGCACCACCACCCCGGCCAGCTCGCCGTCGGGCACCCCCGAGCCCAGGTCCGCGACCTCCACCTGCAGCCCGAGCGCCTCGGCACGGGTCTGCATCACCGCGATGGTCTGCGGCAACACGTCGGCGTCGACGACGAACCGGGTCGAGGGGTTGCCGCGGTTGGCCCGGCGAACCAGTGTCATCGCCTCGGCCGCCGCGGTGGCCTCGTCGAGCAGCGACGCATTGGCGGTGGGCAGCCCGGCCAGGTCGGCGACCATGGTCTGGAAGTTCAGCAGCGCTTCCAGCCGTCCCTGCGAGATCTCCGGCTGGTACGGCGTGTAGGCGGTGTACCACGCGGGGTTCTCGAGGACGTTGCGGCGGATCACCCCCGGCGTCACGGTGCCGGAGTAGCCGAGACCGATCATCGGCGTCAGCGGCTTGTTGCGCGCGGCCAGCCGGCGCAGCTCGGCCACCGTGTCCGGCTCGGTGGCCGGTGCGGGCAGGTCCAGCGGCGCCGTCGACCAGATCGCCGGCGGGACCGCAGCCGCCATGAGGTCGTCAAGGGAGGAGAAGCCGAGCAGGTCGAGCATGCGTGCCTGCTCGTCGGCGTCGGGTCCGATGTGCCGGTCGCTGAACGGCACGGCGGAGTCGAGGTCGGCCAGCGTCGGGGTGTCGAGCGCTCGGACGTCGTGGCGGGGATCGCTCATCGGAGGCTCCAGGCGTCGTGCGGGCGTCCGGCGGCCACGCCGCCACCACACGCCCCGCTGCGGGGCCTCCCCCTCAGTCGGCTGCCGCCTCCAGAGTCGCCTCGTCCGCACGGTCCGGTCGCCTGAGAGGTTGCGGGGAGGAGTTGCCCCTTCGGCGCCTCCACCGGCCCGTGACGCGGCACCGGGGAGGACTCTCCCATGCGGGGTCGTCGGCTGCCGGCGAGAGTACCAGCCGAGCGGCGGGGGTGCAGGGGTCAGCCGGTGCGACGGACCTGGCGGCGTACGGCCAGCTCGTCGTCGGGGTGCGGCTGCGCGTCGAGGCGGTCGGCCCGCTCGCTCGGCAGCTCCGCCAGGGAGCCCTCGACCTCCCGCCACACGCCGCCGAGGGCGATGCCGAAGACGCCTTGCCCGCCGCGCAGCAGGTCGATGACCTCGTCGCTGGACGTACACTCGTACACGGTGGCGCCGTCGCTCATCAGCGTGACCCGGGTGAGATCGTCGGTGCCGCGCTGACGCAGGTGCTGCACGGCGGTGCGGATCTGCTGCAGCGACACCCCGGCCTCGAGCAGCCGTTTGATCACCTTTAGCAGCAGCACGTCGCGGAACGAGTAGAGCCGCTGGGTGCCCGACCCAGTCGCCGCCCGTACGCTCGGCTCGACCAGCCCGGTCCGCGCCCAGTAGTCGAGCTGACGGTAGGTGATGCCGGCGGCGCCGCAGGCGGCGGGGCCGCGGTAGCCGAGGTCGTCGGGCAGCGGGGACACGTCGTCGTCGAACAACAGCCCCTGCTCCCCCGCCGTGCGGACCGCGGCGGGATCCGGCCGGGTCGGGGCGGTCGAGCCGGCGGCATGACCGCCGTGACGCGGGTCTGCGGGCTGCTCACCGTTGGCTGTCACGGCCGCCTCCGGGGGTCGGCGTGGTCGGCTGCTGAGACCACAGGGCTGAAGTTACAGCGAGGATGTTCTTCCGCCACCGTAGGACCGAGTCGCGGTGGGGTCAACGACGCGGCACGGTGAGCGGCGTACGTGTCGCAACCTTTAACCTCAGGTCGAGGGTGAGCCGCGGTCGAAGTCTTCCGGCGTCACCTGGTCGAGGAACTCGCGGAACTTCTCGACCTCTTCCTCCTGCTCGTCGGGTACGACGATGCCCGCCTCGTCCAGCACCTGGTCGCTGCACACGATGCGGGTACCGGTGCGCAGCGCCAGCGCGATCGAGTCCGAGGGCCGGGCGCTGACCTCGATGCCGGAATCGAAGACCAGGTCGGCGTAGAACACGCCCTCGCGCATCTCGGTGATCCGCACCTCGGTCAGGTGCTGCCCGACCGCCTCGAGGAGGTTCTTCATCAGGTCGTGCGTCAGCGGGCGCGGCGGCACCACGCCCTGCTGGGCGAACGCGATCGCGGTGGCCTCGACGGCGCCGATCCAGATCGGCAGGTACCGCTCCCCGTCGGTCTCCCGCAGCAGCACGATCGGCTGGTTGGACGGCATCTCGACCCGGACCCCGACGACATCGATCTCACGCACCTTTCCACCCTACTCCCGGTTCTCGGCTCCGAGCGGTTACCGCAACAGGCGCGGGGAGCGGGTCAGGCCCGGTGCCGCAGCCGGGCCTTGACCAGCGCGGCGTGCAGGCGCACCGACAACGCCGCCAGCTCGCGCACGGTGTCGTCGGCCCGTGCCTGCGCCGCCGCGTCCCGCTGGCGCTGCAGCGGGGTGACGACCTGCTCGAACAGGCCGACCTCGCGGTCCGCCGCGGTCTTGAACGAGCGCAGGTGCCGCGGCTCCAGGCCGTACGCCGCCATCTCCCCCAGCGTGGTGGCGATCAGCAGCGCGTCCGCGTCGTAGTAGGAGCTGCCCGGCCGGCACCCGACGAGGCCGAATCCCTCGATCTGGTCGAGCAGGGTCTCGTCGATGCCGGCCGCCTGCACCAGCTCGGTTCGGGTGAGCCGCAGATGCGTGGACTCACGGAACGACTCGGCGTCGGGCATCCCCGTGCCACCGACCACCACGACCGGCGGCACCCGCGGTGCACCGTCGGGGGTCGCCGGCGGCTGCAGCCCGCGGTCCAGTCCGTCGAGCTGGTCCTTGATCACGCGCAACGGCAGGTAGTGGTCACGCTGCAGGCGCAGGACGTACCGCAACCGCTCCAGGTCGGCGGAGGAGAACTTGCGATAGCCCGCCGAGGTGCGCTCGGGCTGGACCAGACCCTCCGCCTCGAGGTACCGGATCTTCGAGATGGTGACGTCGGGAAAGTCGGTACGCAGGACCTCGAGCACCTCGCCGATGCTCATCCGAGACCGGCTGGGGGCCGCGGAGCTCACCGGCCGGCTCGCCCGGTGGCGTGCTGGCTGGCGAAGTAGACGAGCCGGAACTTGCCGATCTGCACCTCGTCGCCGCCGCTGAGCAGGATCTCGTCGATGCGGTCACGGTTGACGTACGTGCCGTTGAGGCTGCCCACGTCCGCGACGACATAGCCGTCCGGCGTACGACGGAAGAGCGCGTGGCGCCGGGAGACCGTCACGTCGTCCAGGAAGATGTCGCTGTCGGGGTGCCGACCGGCGGTGACCTCGTCGGTGTCGAGCAGGAACCGCGAGCCGGCGCTGGGGCCGCGCTGGACGACCAGAAGCGCGCTCTGCGGTGGCAGCGCGTCGACCGCGGCGGCGTCGTCGGCGCTCAGATCCGCCTTGGGGTCGACGATCTCGTGCCGCTCACCGTCGGCGTCGACGGCAGGGAACGAGATGCTCGCCGTCGACTCCGCATGCCGCTCGGTCGAGACCGGCTGCTCCAAGCGGTGTCCGCAGTGGCTGCAGAACCGCGCCGACGCGGGGTTCTGGTGGCCGCACTCGGTGCAGAACGGCATGTCCCGACCCTCCCTGGG
>JALYMZ010000343.1 GCA_030773435.1 Actinomycetota bacterium
CGCGGCGCTGCCCCGGGTGTTCGCCGCCGCGGTCAACGAGCTCGGCCGCGCCGGCTGACCGGCTGTCGCCTCGTCGGCGTCGCCGCCTCCACTGCGTCGTGCCGCTCACCGCGGGCTACCGCGGCGCAGGAGTCTCCGGCCGGCGAGGCCGGCGGCGACCACGCCGGCAACCAGCCCTGGTCGGTCATCGTTTCTCCTCGGCTCTGTCAGGGGGTCAGGGGTAGCCGCCACACGCGCCCGGTCCCGGGCCCGGCGGTGACGCCACCGCCGGTCATCTCGAACTCGCCGAAGTCGAGGACGTAGGCAGTGTCGTCGTGGATCCGTACGTCGATGGGGCGGCGCAGCGGGTCCCCGGACAGAAATGGGCGCACCTCCCAGGTCGCGGTGTCGACCAGCGCGACTCCCCGTCCGACTCTCGGGCCACGGGGCGCGGTCAGCGGGACCTCGTCGCCGAACAGCGCTACCAGCAACGACCCCTCGAGGGCGCTGCCCGGCGGCGTGACGTCGAACTTCACCGCGGCCACGTGCGGCGGGAACTCCGCGAGCGGTGCCTCCGGCGGCGGCAGCGCATCGTGCTCGCCAGGACAAAGCTGGGATGCGGTCCCCGCTGCGGTGCGAACCGTGCGTCGGTGACCGGCGCGGCGGCGACGAAGTCCGGCCAGCCGCACCAGGCGCCGAGGCGGACGTTGAACAGCACGTCCGGGGCGTTGCCGATGGGCCGGCTGCCCCGGTCGTCCGCGCCCTGGTCGACGGCGAGCAGACGTCCGTCGGGCAGCAAGCCGAGACCGTAGGCGTTGCGCAGCCCCCACGCGAGAGCTCGAGTGCGCCGCCGTCGAGGTCGCACCGCATCACCGCCGCGGTCGCCGGTAACCCGCGCCGCACGAGCTGGCCCGGCTCCGTCGACGTGCCGAACGGCACGAACGCACCCGTGCTGGCCTGGGGCCCGTCAGTGCCCGCCGTCGGGTCCACGGTCGTGACGTTGACCCCCGCCAAGGTCACGTCCAAGCCGGGGACGTCGTGCCCGTGCGGCAGCCGGCGCAGTCACCCGACCTCGTAGCCGTCAAGTCCGACGATGCCGAGGTTCGTCATTGTTATCGCGCCGTGGCTGAAGTACAACTTCTCGTCGGGACCGACGACCGCCATGTTCAAGTGCAAGTTGCCGGGTCCCGGGAACCCCTCCAGCAGCGTCTCTGACGTGCCGTCGAGGCACGGCCGACTCAGTCGGGACCGATGGCCGCCTTCGGACAGGTAGAGACCCCGTCGTGCCACGTCAACCCGTTCACCGGTCGACGCAGAGCCGCCGTGACCCGCGTCCGTTCGCCGTCGAGCGGCAGCCGCCACACCGTGCCACCCGGCGGCGCACCGCCGAACGGCAGCCCGCTCTCGGCGACGTACGCGGCCCCGTCGTGGCCGAACGCGAGGCTCGTCGGGAAGCTCAAGCCGTCGGCGACCAGCTGCAGCGAGCGCTCGCGGTCGCCGGGCGGGGTCATCCGGACCTCCGTTCCGGCTCCACGGAACACCGACCGCCCGAGCGGAGCCCGTCGGTGGCGCCGCGGGTGCGCGCGTACTCCACGAGCCAGGTGAGCGAGCCGAATGCGACCACGAGCACGAGGAGCGGCACCACGGTGCCAGCGGCCGTCGGCGCGGCCCCGGCGACGGCGTACACAACTGCTGCCGGCAGGGACTCCACGGTCGCGGCTAGGCCCACTCGCGTCCAGGACAGCGACGGCGTCGCGCCGGCGAGGATCGCGGTCGCCTCGACCAGCTGCTGCAGCAGCGGCCCGCCCCGGCGGCCGAGCGCGAACCCAACGAGGGCCGTTCCCACGCTTCCCAGGAGGGACAGCACCGTCCCGACGACTGCGCCGAACAGCGCGCCGTGCGCGACATGACCACGCTGGACGGCACCGGTAATGCCATGTCGGCGACCAACAGCCCCACGCCGAGGGCCGCGGCGGCGGATCCAGCGCCGGCCAGCGTGTCCGACGGGTCGGTCAACAGCGACACGCCCGCGGCTTCGACGCCGATGAACACCGCCAGCAGCAGACCAAGCAACGCCACGACGACGGTCGGGTAGTGGCGCACGCCGCTCCTCCCATGTCAGTGCTGGACGGCCCCGGCGAGGTGGGCCTCGGTCACGCCTCGATGGCGTCCAGGGTCGCCTCGGTGACCATCCCCAGCACCACATGGCCCACGAGCCCGCGCAGGTGCGCCGGCCACGGGTAGTCGCGCTGCGGTCCGGCGATGCCGAGCAGGCGCGAGCCGATCTCGTCGTTGACCACGAAGAGCCCGAAGCCGTACAGCGCGCCGCGCCCCGTGCGCAGCCACGGATACCTGTGGCGCCACCGGGCGTAGCCGGCCGCCGGGCCCATGCCGAGGCCGTAGTGCACCAGGATTCCGGCGCCGTTGGGTTGCTGTGACCCGGCGTCGCTGCCCACCGCCTGAGCGACGCGGCGGACGAGAGCGTGCGCGGTGTCCATGCCGAACGCCCGCGCCCGCCGCTCGCGTGACCGGTCTGTCGGGGGCTCCTGCCGGTACATGAACCAGGTCACGACGTCCATCGCGAGGACCCCGACCGCTCCGGCGCCGGCGCCCCGCGCCGTTGTCGTGTTCATCGGCGGTCTCCTGACCCGGTCGTCGGCTTCTCTTCGGTTGCCCCGCCGCCCCACGGATAATCCGGCGTCTGCCGCAGCAGCGCCGCGTAGAGCGTCAGCCCGGGTCCGAAGGCCATAGCCACCACCCAGCCACCGGCCCGGAGCCTGTGGGCGGTGCGGAGCCGGTCCAGCACCAGGAGCACGGCCGCGCTCGAGCAGTTCCCCATGTCGCGGAGGACGTCGTACGACGCGGCGAGGTCCTCGTCGTCCAGGTCCAGTGCGGCACCGACCACCTCGACGATCCTGCGGCCGCCGGGGTGCACGGCCCAGTGGTCCACGTCGTCGATGGTGAGGCCGTGGCGGTCCAGCAGCCGTCGGACGACCGGGCGGACGTGGCCGGCGAGGATGCCGGGCACCCGCGGCGACAGCCCCATCCGGAATCCGTGGTCGGTGACCTCCCAGGTCATCTCTGCCGCGGCCGCGGTGTCGGTGCAGGCGGTGACGTCGACGACGGCCAGGCCGCCTGGTCCGGGGCACAGCACGGCAGCTGCGGCGGCGTCGCCGAACAGGGCGTGCGCCACCATCTGCTGTCGGTCCTCGGGGGTCGGGGCGGCGCCGCGCGCCGTGTCCGTCGCCGGCTGCACGTGCAGGCTGGTGAGCTCCACGGACAACACGACCGCGGGCTGCCGTCGCGCCGTGACGAAGTCCATCGCGGCGCGGAGGGCGGGTAGCGCCGCGTAGCACCCCATGTGCCCCAGGTGCAGGCGCTGGACATCAGCGCTCATCGCGAGGTCGCGGGCGAGGATCACGTCGAGCCCTGGAGCGGCGTAGCCGGTGGAGGACACCACAGCGAGCAGACCGATCTGGCCGGCGCCGACTCCGGCGTCCTCGAGCGCGCGGCTGACCGCCTCCTTGCCCAGCGGGACCGCCTCGGCGAGGAAGCGCCGCATCCGCGCGCCCGTGCTCGCTTCGGAGATGTCGTCGTACGCCGGGTTGACCACACCGTGTCGGGTCTGGATGCCTGCGGACCGCCACACCTGGCGCGCCACCGCCGCGTCGGCGTAGTGCTCGCAGAAGAAGTCCTCCCACAGCTCGGCCTGCGACATCGGGGGAGGTAGGGCGCTGCCGATGCCGGCGATGGTGGCGGTCATGTCGCTCGCTGCCTTTGCCGCTCGGCGACTCCCGCGCTCAGAACGCCAGCCCGGTGCCGCCGCCGGAGTGGAACAGTCCGTAGAAGATTCCGGTCAGGAGACCGAAGGCGAGGTGACCCACGAACGACGTGCCTACGTCCAGTGCGCCGTAGTTGCGGTATGCGAACCCCTGCTTGCGCACCTCACCGGTGTCGGGATCGATCGACGGGATCACCTTCACCACCGGCCCGGCGAGCGTGTAGTGGACCAAGGCGCCGATCAGGCCCCACAGCCACAATGAGCCGTCCACACCGATCAGCCGGAAGAAGACCGCGTAGCCGATCGCGATCACCGCTGCGAGCAACTCGTGGAATACCATGCCGACCAGGTAGCCGCCCGGCCCGCGTAGGCCGAACATGTTTCCCCAAGTGCGGAAGATGTTCTGCTTCACCGGCAGCCCGAGCGCCTTCTGCAGGTATACCGGGCCTTCCATGATTGCGCCGGCGATCAGCCCCGCGAGCACAGCCGGCCAGATCTCGACATCGATCACTGGGTTTCTCCTCCTGTGTGAGCCATTGGAGCCGCACGCCGGTGCGCGCATGCTCTCTTTCAGTGGGCAGTCTGTGACGCTCCTGCCCTCGGCCGCCCTCCGAAACGCCCCCTTGCCCGTGCCGTCACAATCTGTAAGAACTCAGCCCGCCGATGCCTTGGGCACGACGACGACGAAGGCGCAACCGGTGTCGGTGTTGCGCACGGTCAGCTCGCCACCGAGCACGGCGACCAGCCCGCGCGCGATCGCCAGGCCAAGCCCCCCTCGGCCGTCCGTGGGCCGATTCGCCTCGCCCCGGAAGCCTGCGTCGAACACGTGGTCGAGCGCGTCTTCGGGGATCCCGCCACACGCGTCCCGTACCTCCAGCCACACCGCGCCGGGTCGTTGCCCGGCCAGGACCTCGACCGCACCACCCGGCGGCGTCGCTCGTACCGCGTTGGCAAGCAGGTTGTCGAGCACTCGGTTCAGCAGGCGCGGGTCGGTGTCGACGGTGAGACCGCGCGGCGCGTCACCGGTCAGCGTCACCTGGCTGGTGCTCGCCACCGGCTGGGTGCTGGCCAGCGTGTCCGAGACGATGTCGTCGAGCGCCACGGGTTCGCGGACCGGTTGCAGCGCCCCGGCGTCGATCGTCGACAACTCGAACACGTCGTCCACCAGAGCTGCGAGCCGGTCCGCATGCAGCCGGATCGCGCGGTGGTACTGGGCGGTGTCCGAGCCGACCACGACCTCGTCCTCGAGCCCCTCCGCGATAGCTCGAAGCCTCGACAGCGGCGTGCGCAGATCGTGGCCGATCCACCGCAGCAGCTGGCGGCGACTCTGCTCCGCCGCCGTCTCGCGGGCGCGCGCTTCGGCGAGGCGCTGCTGCGTCGCCCGCAGCTCGGTGGCCACCCCGCGAAGCTCTGCCGTCGGAGGGTCCGGTAGCCGCGGTTCCTGGTGTTCGTCCAGGAGACGCACGGCACGGCGTATCTGCACGCTCGCGACCATGATGAACTTCGCGAGCACGACGCTGATGACCACGCTCAGCGCGGCGGCGACCGACATGGCCGTGAGGAGGTCGCGCAGCTGCTGGCCGCGCAGCGCGGTGGCGGTGCTGATGAGCACGCCAGTGGTGAGGACGGCGACGGCCGTGACCACCGTAGCGGTGAGGACGGTCGTGATCGAGCGCCGGCGCATGGCGTAGAGGACGCCGGAGCCGAGCAGGGCGACGACGAGGATGGCCGCGATCGCGGCGGCGAGCGGGAGCGCTGACGGCAGCAGGGTCATCGCGTGAGGGGCTCGTAGCGGTACCCGACGCCCCAGACCGTCACCAGGCGCTGGGGCTGGCTCGGGTTCGTCTCGATCTTCTCCCGCAGCCGTCGCACGTGCACGGTGACCGTCGACTGGTCGCCGTAGGACCACCCCCATACCTGCTCCAGCAGCTGCTGTCGCGTGAAGACCTCTCCGGGGTGCAGCAGGAAGAACAGCAACAGGGCGTGTTCGCGGCTACCCAGGGTGACTGATGCACGGCGCAGGCGGACCACCCGAGAGCGCGCGTCGACAACGAGGTCGTCGTCGCGCAGAACAGTTCTCGCGTCATGCTCAGCCGGGTGCGTCCGCCGCAGGATCGCGTGCACACGGAGCACGAGTTCGCGCAGGCTGAACGGCTTGGTGAGGTAGTCGTCGGCGCCCGCCTCCAAGCCGGCGATCCGGTCGCCCTCGTGACCGAGGGCGGTGAGCATGAGGACCGGGACGTCGCTCACCTGACGGAGGTCGCGACAGACATCACGGCCGTGGCGACCCGGCAGCAGCAGGTCGAGGATCAAGAGGTCGGGCACGTCGGCGGCGACGACCTCTGGGATGCGGCTTCCGTCGGGCAGCCACTCCACCTCGTATCCCTCCCGCCGCAGGTACCGCATCACCATGTCGGCGAGGACGGCGTCGTCGTCCACGAGCAAGACCTGCCGTGCGCCCACGAATATCTGGCTACCCGGCTTAGGCACCCCTCATCCATGTTGTGATGTGAGGGGAGCCGGGAATCAGCGGCGGAACCGCAGGTCTCCGCCTTGCGTGGTGGGCACGAGCTCGATCCAGGTGTGGCCGGGAGGGACACGCAACGGCTCCCCGCGGGCGGTGACCAACCGCAGCGGCGCCCCGGCCGACCGCTTCGTCCAGGTCGCGGCGTAGGCACGGCCGCCGGAGAACAGGGTCGCCGCACCCTTCCCGGTCAGCACGGTCTCGGGCACCGGGTTGCCGGCGGGGTCGCGGTAGCCGGCGTCGACCAGCCGCACCCGCAGCACCAGTACCGAATCGACGGCGATGTCGTCGCCTGCGGCGGCGAAGTTCGGCGAGCGCCGCCACCTGCTGCTCGCGAAGGTCCAGGTCGCGGTGTGCGCAGGCGAGAACCTCGCGGTCACGGTCCTGGCCGGCTCGCCGCCGCGCAGTGCGCCCGGGCGTCCCCACGGCAGGTAGTCCGGAGGCGGGTCAGCCGGCTGGTCGGTGTCGGAGAGCCGGGCGACGTCGAGCATCAGGTTGTACGGCGCGCTGCGGCTGGGGTCGCGGGAGAACCCCGGTGCGCCCTCGGTGGCGAGGTCGATGTCCGCGTCCCGGATCCGGCGTACGGTCTGCGGCGCGCCACCGGAGGCGGCGAGCAGCGCGTCGGTCGGCGAGACGATGCCGATGTCGCTGGCCCGCACGGACCGGACCGGGCCCGCCTTCCGCGGCAGAGCCGAGTGGAACAGCACGGCCAGACGGGTGGTGCCGCCCTCCACCAGCTGCTCCACCACCAGGTCGGCCGAACCGAGCCCCGTCTGCGGCTGCGCCTTGTCGGAGTTGTCGATCTTCACCACGATGCCGCGCCGTTGCGGCACGTCACCGTCGACCACCTCACCGGTGAACGGCAGCCGCTGCGCCCTTGTGGTGGCCTCCCCCGTGGTCGGCTGCGACGGACCGGCGCCCTCGCCGGCCTCCCCACCGCCGGAGCAGGCAGCTAGCGCGAGTGCGGCCACCCCGAGGCCGGCGGCCAGTGCAGACACGCGGTGGCGCAGCCGGAAAGTGGAGGTTCGAGACATGCGGTCCAGTGTCGCAACGCCGGCAGCGATTCCGGTCGCTACACCACTTCGACACGGCGAGGGGCCGGCCCCGGACCGGGACCGACCCCTCACGACCTCGTACGGGTCAGAACGTCGTACGGGCGACCGCGCCTCAACGGCGGAAGCGCAGCGTGCCACCTTTCCACTGGCTGGTCCAGATCGGGTCACGCTTGACGTCGGTGCCCGGCCGCGAGGCGTGAATGACGTAGGCCCGGCCGTTCTTGCGTCCGGCGAAGACACCCGCGTGGTAGATGCCGCCGCCGTCGTAGAAGAACACCAGGTCGCCGCGGCGCATCCGCGACTTCTTGATCCGGCGGGTGAAGCTGTACTGCGCACTCGAGGTGCGGGGGATGTTGCGGATGCC
>JALYMZ010000344.1 GCA_030773435.1 Actinomycetota bacterium
CGGCGTACTCGACCTCGCGCCGGCCGACGTGCACCGGCAGCTGTGCGAGGCCGGCCGCCGGCTGAGCGGCCGCCCGGACGAGACCGCGTGTCTGCACCGGGACCTGCACGACAAGCAGGTGCTCGTCGACGCCCACACCTGCGGCGTCGGGATGCTGGACTTCGACCTGCTGGCAGCCGGCGAGCCGGCGCTCGATCTGGCGAACCTGCTCGTGCATCTGGAGCTGCGGGCGATGCAAGGCTGGTGCTCCCCGTATCGTGCGCAGGTCTGTGCCGCCGCCGTCCTGGACGGCTACCGGCCCGGGCCGGGAGTACGCCGACGCCTGCCCGGCTACGACCTGACCACCCGGCTGCGGCTGGTCGCCGTGTACGGGTTCCGCCCGCCGCACCGGCAGGCCGCCGCCCGGCTGCTGTCCGCCCGAGCTCACGCCGACCACGACGTGCTGAAGGAGAAGTCCGCATGAACCTGCGCGTCTCCGTCGTCGGGACGGGCTACCTGGGCGCTACGCACGCCGCCTGCATGGCCGAGCTCGGCCACGAGGTGCTCGGCGTCGACGTGAAACCGGCCCGCGTGGAGGCGCTGGCGGCCGGCCGGCTGCCGTTCTTCGAGCCGGGCGTCCCCGAGCTGCTGCGGCGGCACACCGGCACGGGCCGGTTGCGGTTCACCACGTCGCCGGCCGAGGCCGCGGACTTCGCCGACGTGCACTTCATCTGCGTCGGGACGCCGCAGCGGCGTGACAGCATGGCCGCCGACACCGGCCACGTCACCGCCGCGGTGGAGGGCCTGGTTCCGCACCTGACCCGCTCCGCGACGCTGGTCGGCAAGTCCACGGTCCCGGTGGGCACCGGCGCCGAGCTGGCCGAGCGGATCGCCGCGGTGGCCGCGCCGGGGGTCGACGTGGAGCTGGCGTGGAACCCGGAGTTCCTGCGCGAGGGCCACGCGGTCGACGACACGCTGCGACCGGACCGGCTCGTCTTCGGCGTGCCGACGGCGGAGTCGGAGAAGGTGCTGCGTCAGGTCTACCAGCCGCTGCTCGACGACGGCGTGCCGCTGGTGGTGACCGACGTGGTGACGGCGGAGCTGGTCAAGGTGTCCGCGAACGCGTTCCTGGCCACGAAGATCTCCTTCATCAACGCGATCGCGGAGCTGTGCGAGGTCGCCGGCGCCGACGTGGTCACGCTGGCGGAGGCGATCGGCCACGACCCGCGGATCGGGCACCGCGCGCTGGGGGCCGGCCTCGGCTTCGGCGGCGGCTGCCTGCCCAAGGACATCCGCGCGTTCATGGCCCGAGCCGGTGAGCTGGGCGTCGACCAGGCGCTGACGTTCCTGCGGGAGGTCGATGCAATCAACATGCGGCGCCGGTCCCGGATGGTGCAGCTCGCGGAGGCGGAGTGCTCCGGCAGCGTCCTCGGCAAGCGGATCGCGGTGCTGGGGGCGGCGTTCAAGCCGATGACCGACGACGTACGGGACTCGCCCGCGCTCAACGTGGCAGCGCAGCTGCAGCTGCGGGGCGCGCAGGTGTGCGTCTACGACCCGCAGGCAGTGACCACGGCGCGCGCGGTCTTTCCGACGCTGTCGTACGCCGAGAGCGCGGCCGGGGCTGCCGCCGGCGCGCACCTGGTGCTGCACCTGACCGAGTGGGCGGAGTTCGCCGCGATCGACCCCGGGGAGCTCGCGGCGTACGTCGCCGAGCGCCGGATCCTCGACGGCCGCAACACCCTCGACCCCGAGCGCTGGCGCGCCGCCGGGTGGAGCTACCGCGCGCTCGGGCGGCCCCGCCTTTCCTGACCCACGAGGTCGCTTGCCGACCCGAATCGGGTCTTCCCCGCCGAAATGTCGGTCGGCAAGACCCGGTTTCGCCTGCTAGCAGGCCAAATGGGGGCGGCGGTCTGGGCGGCGCCGGTGAGAAGCGGCCGGAGGCGGGGTCCATACCGGAAACCGGTGGACGCCGCTGCAGAGACGGAGGACAGTGGCGCGCTGTCGGTGGCCGCCGTACGGTCCAGCCACGCCAGGACTTGACCTCAAGTGAACGTGAAGTCCTAGCCTGCGACCGACGAACAAGGACCCGAACGAGGAGGGGGAGCGACACTCTCATGAGCCCTGCGATCTTCACCGAAGGCCTGGTCAAGCGCTTCGGCACCGCGACCGCGCTGGACGGCGTGGACCTGTCCGTGCAGGCCGGCACCGTGCTGGGTCTGCTCGGCCCGAACGGCGCCGGCAAGACGACCGCCGTGCGGATCCTGGCCACGCTGCTGCGCCCGGACGCCGGCCACGCGACCGTCGGCGGGTACGACGTCGTCCGGCAGGCGCACCAGGTGCGCCAGCTGATCGGCATGACCGGGCAGTACGCGTCGGTCGACGAGAACCTCACCGGCTGGGAGAACCTGCTGCTGATCGGCCGGCTGCTCGGCCAGCCCCGGCCGCAGGCGCGGCAGCGGGCGCGGGAGCTGCTGATCACCTTCGGGCTGGACGACGCGGCCGGCCGGGCGGTGAAGACCTACTCGGGCGGGATGCGGCGGCGGCTGGACCTCGCGGCGAGCCTGGTCGGCACCCCCAAGCTGCTGTACCTCGACGAGCCGACCACCGGCCTGGACCCGCGCGCCCGCCTCGAGCTCTGGGACCTGGTGCGCAGGCTGGTGCTCGACGGGGTGACCGTGCTGCTGACCACCCAGTACCTCGAGGAGGCCGACGAGCTCGCCGACGAGATCGCGGTGATCGACCACGGCAAGGTGATCGCCACCGGCACGCCGGCGCAGCTGAAGGCCCGGACCGGCGCCCAGTCGCTCGCGGTGCGCCCCGGGGACGAGGCCGACGTGCCGACCGTGATCGCGGTCGTGCGTGACCTCGCCGGCGTCGAGCCGGAGCTGGAGGGTCAGCTGGTCACCGCGCCGGTCACCGATCCGGCGCTGCTGCCGGCCGCCGTTCGCCGGCTCGACGACGCCGGCGTGGTCATCACCGAGCTGACTCTGCGCAACTCCAGCCTCAACGAGGTGTTCCTGTCCCTGACCGGCCACCCGGCCGAAACCTCCGACGCCACCGACGACAAGCAAGGAGTCCCCGCATGACCGCCGCGACCACCACGCTGCCGGTGCCCGCGGAGGCGCAGCTCGCGCCCAGCGTCGGCCTGCTCACCGGCCTGCGCCAGACCGCGACGCTGGCTTGGCGCACGCTGGTCCAGATCCGGCACAACCCCTTCGAGCTGGGCGACTTCAGCTTCCAGCCGATCATGTTCGTGCTGCTGTTCACCTACGTCTTCGGCGGCGCCATCGCCGGCTCCACGGGGGAGTACCTCACGTTCGCGCTGCCCGGGATCATCGTGATGAACATGCTGTTCGTGACGATGTACGTCGGGCTGGGCGTCAACACCGACCTCACCAAGGGCGTGTACGACCGGCTGCGGTCGCTGCCGCTGGCACGCTGGGCGCCGATGGCCGGGCGGATCACCGCCGACCTGGTCAAGCAGGCGTGGTCGATCGCGCTGCTGCTCCGCATCGGCACCATCCTGGGATTCCAGATCGGCACGTCGGTGCCGGCGCTGCTCGGTGCGGTCGCGTTGCTGCTGGCGTTCGCGCTGGCGTTCTCGTGGGTGTCGGTGCTGGTGGGCGTGCTGGCCAAGGATCCCGAGCACGTGCAGATGTTCGGCTTCACCGCGCTGTTCCCGATCACGTTCGTCAGCAACGTGTTCGTGCCCAGCGAGACGATGCCGCAGTGGCTGCAGGTGTTCGTCGACGTCAACCCGGTCACGATTCTCGC
>JALYMZ010000345.1 GCA_030773435.1 Actinomycetota bacterium
GACGACATCGTGACCACCGGGGCCACCGCGGCGGAGGCCGCGCGGGCGCTACGTGCCGCCGGCATCCGGGTGGTAGGTGTCGCGGTCGTCGCCGCCACCCCGCGCCGGCGCCCGCCGGGCAGAGATCGAGGGCTGGTGCTACCGATTCCCCGGCCCGGGGGCTAGCGTCGGGCTATGGCACCCGTCCGGGTCCGTGGTTGCGCCTCGGGGGCCCTGCCCTGTCGGGGTCTCCGTCGGCAAGCCGATGCCAGCCGCAGGCGAAACGGCCCACGTAAGACGACTTCTCGTCGCTCGATCACGGTGCGGCTTAGACGTAAGCCCTGCCCCGCCGCGAGGTCCGACACCTCCGCACGCGGGAGAAGGCCAGTAGTGGCGAGAGCGCCGCGAGCTCCTCAGCAGGCGAATGTGGGGACGAAGACCAGGTCGGCCGGACGGGTGCCTCGCCGTCCTGCCAACCGCCGTCAGTGAGGGAGGTCCACGTGGACGTCGTCGTCAAGGCTCGGCACTGCGAGGTGTCTGACCGCTTTCGGGAACACGTCGAGGACAAGGTCGCGCGGTTGGAGAAGTACGACCACCGGGTGATCCGCGTCGACGTCGAGGTCTCCAGGGAGCGCAACCCGCGGCAGGCCGACCAGGCGGTGCGGGTGGAGCTGACCCTGCGCTCGCGCGGTCCCGTGATGCGCGCCGAGGCCGCCGCGGAGGACAAGATGACCGCGCTGGACATGGCACTGGACCGGCTCCAGGGTCGGCTGCGCAAGGCCGCGGACCGCCGACGCATCCACCACGGCAGCCGCACCCCGGTCTCGGTGGCAGAGGCGCTCGGCGCGGTGTCACCCAACGGCGAGCCGGAGCGGGCCGATACGCCGGCGGAGGACCCGACCGAGCACAAGGTCGGGCCGCTGACGGTGCACGGCGACGGGCCACTGGTGGTGCGCGAGAAGACGCACCAGGCAGCGCCGATGACCCTCGACCAGGCGCTGTACGAGATGGAGCTGGTGGGTCACGACTTCTTCCTCTTCGTCGACAAGGAGACCGAGCAGCCGAGCGTGGTGTACCGGCGCCGCGGCTACGACTACGGGGTGATCCGGCTGGCGGTGTAGCCCCGCTCCCCGCCCTAGCCGCGAATGATCACTACTCGTCACCGAAGATCACCTGTTCGTGTCAGAATCGGGGGCCATGGACAGCCCGCAACCGCCCGGCGTCGGGCCGCAGCCCCCCGGTGAACCGATCCGCGTCCTGGTGGTCGACGACCAGGAGCTGTTCCGCCGCGGGTTGACGATGTTGCTCGCCGCCGAGGACGACATCGAGGTGGTCGGCGAGGCGGCGGACGGCGTCGGCGCCACCGAGCTGGCCGGCAGCTGCGGTCCGGACGTTGTCCTGATGGACGTGCGGATGCCGAAGCGGTCCGGGATCGAGGCGTGCAGCTCGGTGAAGGCGGTGGCGCCGTCGGCGAAGATCATCATGCTCACCGTCAGCGACGAGGAGGCCGATCTGTACGAGGCGGTGAAGAACGGCGCCTCCGGCTACCTGCTCAAGGACACGTCGATCGATGAGGTCGCGCAGGCCGTGCGGGTGGTCAAGGACGGCCAGTCACTGATCAGCCCGGCGATGGCCGCCAAGCTCCTCGACGAGTTCAAGCAGATCAGCTCGCTGGGGCGGCGCGCGGACGTGCTCGCGCCGCGGCTGACCGACCGCGAGCTGGAGGTGCTGCGGCTGGTGGCGCGCGGTCTGAACAACCGGGAGGTGGGGCGCCAGCTGTTCATCAGCGAGAACACCGTCAAGAACCACGTACGCAACATCTTGGAGAAGCTGCAGCTGCACTCCCGGATGGAGGCGGTCATGTTCGCCGTACGGGAGAAGCTGCTCGACATCCCCTGAGCTGCATGGCCACCGGGACGGTGAGTCCGCCGGCGGGCCCGTGCCGCAGCATCGACGCCACCAGACCTGCGGTCACGACCGCCAGCGCCACCATGGTGGCAGCGTGCAGTGCGTTCGGCCACTGCGCCTGTGTCATGGACAGATGCGCGAGAACACCAGCATCACGGCCCGGCCGACGATCGCGACGGCGGAGATGAGCGTCTCGTCGCGCCGTGGCCCCCGGTCGACCGCCAAGGCCAGGAGCAGCGCCAGCGTCGCTACCAGCGTCGCGGCGTACCACGCCGTGAACGAGGCGCTGCTCGGCCGCAGGCCGGCGAGCACCAGCCCGGTGCCCGCAGTCCAGAACGCCGCACTGAGCCGGCAAGTCGCCGCCCGGCCGTGGCGGACGAGGAACGTCCGCTTGCCGAACAGCTCGTCGCCGCGCAGGTCACGGAAGTCCTTGAGCAGGATGCGCCCGACGAAGCCGACGTACAGGCCCGCGAGGACGAGGAGATCGCTGCGCCGCACATCCCCCCCATACGCGAGCAGGCCCACGAGGAACGGCACCGCGACGTAGCAGGCGGGCAGCACCAGGGCGGCGACGAGGCCACGGTCGGCCAGCCGGACGGGCCGCAACGAGTAGCCGGCGCTGACCGCCAGGCCGGCGAGGAGCACGAGCAGCGGACCGCGCCCAGCCACGCCGCGGCGACCAGGGAGACGACCACAGCGGTCACAGCGACGACGGCGAGCTGCGGCCGGCCCGCCGCGCCGGTCACCAGCGGCCGCCCCGTGGCGGTGGGCAGGTTCACCCGGTCGATGGCCTCGTCGGAGAGGTCGTTGCAGACCACCGAGAACACCAGGAACCCCGTGACCACGAGGACGGCGGCGGCGAGCAGCCGGTGGTTCTCGGCGTAGCCGGCCTGGGCAGACCGATCGCGGCGTACAACGCCAGCAGGTCAATGCGGTGCGCGGCGGTGGGGATGGCCGGCCCTACAGTGAGCGCTCGTGGCCGGACTCGACACGGTGCCTGTCCCGGCACCTGCGCGCCCGGAGCGGCTGACCCTGCTGCAGGCCCGTCGCGTCGCCCTTGCCGCCCAGGGGTTCGCCGACCGCCGGCCGTCGCTGGCTGACGCGCGTGCGCTGGCCCGGGTGGCAGGGCGCACGCGGCTGTTCCAGATCGACTCGGTGAACGTGCTCGTGCGGGCCCACTACATGCCGCTGTTCAGCCGGTTGGGGCCCTACGACCGGGCGCTGCTGGAGCGGGCGTTCTCCCGGGCGCCGCGGCGGTTGTTCGAGTACTGGGCGCACGAGGCGGCCCTGGTCCCGGTCGACCTGCACCCGCTGCTGCGTTTTCGGATGGCGCGCGCACACACGCACGCATGGGGGCGGATGCGTCACCTCGCCGTCGACCAGCCCCAGGTCGTGCGGTGGGTGCTGGACGAGGTCGCCGCGAACGGGCCGCTGACCGCGCGCGAGATCCGGCACGACGCCCCGCGCGACAGCGACCACTGGGGCTGGAACTGGAGCGTGGTCAAGACGGCGCTGGAGTGGCTGTTCTGGTCCGGCCAGGTCACCTCGGCGCGCCGCAACGGCGCCTTCGAGCGCGTATACGACCTGCCGGAGCGGGTGCTGCCGCCTCAGGTGCTGGACGCACCGACCCCCAGCGACGCCGAGGCACATCGACAGCTGGTCGCCGTGGCGGCGCGGGCGCATGGCGTGGCCAGCGAGCAGTGCCTGCGCGACTACTTCCGGCTCAGCCCTGCGGAGACCCGAGCTGCGCTCGCCGACCTCGTCGACGCCGGGGCGCTGCTGCCGGTCGACGTGGCCGGCTGGCGGCGACCGGCGTACCTGCACCCCGACGCCCGGCTGCCACGCGCGGTGCACGCCCGCGCCCTCGTCAGCCCGTTCGACCCGCTGGTGTTCGAGCGCGCCCGCACCGCAGCGCTGTTCGGGTTCGACTACCGGATCGAGATCTACGTCCCCGCGGCGCGCCGAGTGCACGGCTACTACGTGCTGCCGTTCCTGCTCGGTGACCGGTTGGTGGCCCGCGTCGACCTGAAGGCCGACCGCAGGGCCCGGACGCTGCGCGTACCAGCGGCGTACGCCGAGCCGCACGCGCCGGGGGAGACCGCCGCGGAGCTGGCGGTGGAGCTGCGGTCGCTCGCGGAGTGGCTCGGCCTCGACGACGTCGGGGTGGGGCAGCGTGGCGACCTCGCCGCGGCGCTCGCCGCCGAGCTGCGTCGCGGCGGCTGACATCCGGCGCCTGGTCGCAACCCGCGCCCGATCCGGCAGACCGCCCGGCCCCGCAGCCCTGCATCGGCGTGTCGGTGTCGTTCCTGGCCGGTTTCCCCGGGGGCCCCAACGTACCGGCGTGTCGCCTACGATGGCCGATGGCGGTGAGGAGTCTCCCGCCGGCCGACCACCAGCCGGTGGCGGCGCCCCGCACCGAGGAGTCGACACCCGTGCCCGCACTGCTGGACAAGATCCTGCGCATCGGTGAAGGCAAGGTCCTGCGCCACCTCGAGGCCGTCGCGCGGCAGGTCAACGCCATCGAGGACGACTTCGTGGCGATGAGTGACGCCGAGCTGCGTAGGCAGACCGCGGACTTCCGTCAGCGCCTCGACAACGGCGAGTCGCTCGAGGAGTTGATGCCGGAGGCGTTCGCGGCGGTGCGCGAGGCGGCCAAACGCACGCTGGGCCAGCGGCACTTCGACGTGCAGCTGATGGGCGGTGCTGCGCTGCACCTCGGCAACATCGCGGAGATGAAGACCGGCGAGGGCAAGACGCTGGTGTCGACGCTGCCGGTCTATCTCAACGCGCTGACCGGCAAGGGCGTGCACGTGGTCACGGTCAACGACTACCTGGCCAAGCGCGACTCAGAGTGGATGGGCCGCGTGCACCACTTCCTCGGGCTCGAGGTCGGCGCGATCCTGTCGCAGCTGTCGCCGGCGGAGCGCCGCGTCGCCTACAACCTCGACATCACCTACGGCACCAACAACGAGTTCGGCTTCGACTACCTGCGCGACAACATGGCTGCCTCGCTCGAGGACTGCGTGCAGCGAGGACACCACTACGCGATCGTCGACGAGGTCGACTCGATCCTCATAGACGAGGCCCGCACGCCGCTGATCATCTCCGGTCCCGCCGACGAGGCGGTCAAGTGGTACGACGAGTTCGCCCGGCTGGTCACCCGGCTGCGCCAGGACGTCGACTACGAGGTCGACGAGAAGAAGCGCACCGTCGCGGTGCTGGAGCCCGGCATCACCAAAGTGGAGGACCACCTCGGCATCGACAACCTCTACGACTCGGTCAACACGCCGCTGATCAGCTTCCTGAACAACGCCATCAAGGCCAAGGAGCTGTTCCGGCGCGACCGCGACTACGTCGTCCTCGACGGCGAGGTCCTCATCGTCGACGAGCACACCGGCCGCATGCTGCACGGCCGCCGCTACAACGAGGGCCTGCACCAGGCGATCGAGGCCAAGGAGGGCGTGAAGATCCGCGAGGAGTACCAGACCTTGGCCAGCATCACGCTGCAGAACTACTTCCGGCTCTACGACAAGCTCGGTGGCATGACCGGCACCGCGCTCACCGAGGCCAGCGAGTTCGACAAGATCTACCACCTCGGCGTCGTGCCGATCCCCACCAACCGGCCGATGGCCCGCGTCGACCAGGGCGACCTCGTCTACCGCACCGCCGAGGCCAAGTTCAGCTCCGTCGTCGACGACATCGAGTCGCGTTACTCCGCGGGCCAGCCGGTGCTGGTCGGCACCACCAGCGTGGCCAAGAGCGAGCACCTGTCGGACCTGCTGAAGCGTCGCGGCGTCCCGCACGAGGTGCTCAACGCCAAGCAGCACGCGCGTGAGGCCGCGATCATCGCCATGGCGGGGCGCAAGGGGGCAGTCACCGTCGCCACCAACATGGCCGGACGCGGCACCGACATCATGCTCGGCGGCAACCCCGAGTTCCTCGCCGAGCAGGAGCTGCGCGGCCGCGGCCTCGACCCGGTGGAGTCGCCGGAGGAGTACGAGGCCGCCTGGCCGTCGGCGCTGGAGAAGTTCCAGGCACAGGTCCAGGCCGAGCACGACGAGGTGACCGAGGCCGGCGGGCTCTACGTCGTCGGCACCGAGCGCCACGAGTCGCGCCGCATCGACAACCAGCTGCGCGGCCGCTCCGGCCGGCAGGGCGACCCCGGCGAGTCGCGGTTCTACCTGTCGCTCGAGGACGACCTCATGCGGCTGTTCAAGTCCGACTGGGTCGACTGGGTGCTCACCAGGCTGAAGGTCCCCGACGACGTACCGATCGAGAACAAGCAGGTCACCGGCGCGATCGCGTCCGCGCAGGGGCAGGTGGAGTCGCAGAACTTCGAGGCCCGCAAGAACATCCTCAAGTACGACGACGTGATGAACCGCCAGCGCTCGGTGATCTACGCCGAGCGGCGCCGGGTCCTCGAGGGTGCCGACCTGCTCGAACAGGTGCGCGGGATGATCGACGACGTCGTGCGCGGCTACGTCCATGGCGCGACGGAGGGGCTGCCGGAGGAGTGGGACCTCGACACGCTGTGGGTCGCGCTGAAGACGCTGTACCCCATCACGCTGGAGGTCGACCAGCTGATCCGCGACGCCGGCGGAGAGCGAGAGGACCTGACCCGAGAGCTGCTGGTGGAGCGCATCCAGGCCGACGCTCAGGCGGCCTACGACCGCCGTGAGCAGGCGCTCGGCGAGGAGGTGGCCCGCGAGCTCGAGCGGCGCGTCATGCTCAGCGTGCTGGACCGCAAGTGGCGCGAGCACCTGTACGAGATGGACTACCTGCGTGAGGGGATCGGGCTGCGGGCCTACTCGCAGCGCGACCCGCTGGTGGAGTACCAGCGCGAGGGCTACGACCTGTTCGCGGCCATGATGGACGCGATCAAGGAGGAGTCGGTCGGGTTCCTGTTCAACCTCGAGGTGCAGGTCGCCGAGGAGCCGTACGACGACACCGCCGCTGCGGGGGAGGCCGGCGAGGACCTCACCGTCGAGGAGACCCCGGCGCCGGTGCTCACCGCGGACTCAGCGGCGCGCACCTCGCAGGCACACCCGCAGATCGTCGCCAAGGGGCTGCAGGGCGCGCGCCGGCCGCAGCAGCTGGCCTACACAGCGCCGACGGTGGACGGCGACAGCGGCGACGGCGGCGGGGTGCAGGTGCAGCAGCAGGTGCCCACCGAGAGCACGGACGAGCGGGAGTACGCCGGCACGCCGCGCAACGCGCTGTGCCCGTGCGGGTCGGGCAAGAAGTACAAGCGCTGCCACGGCGACCCGGCGGCCCGCACCGCCTAGCGGTCATCCCAGCTGGAGCGCTGTGCACAGCCAGCGGCCGCGGTTTGCCTCCAGCCGGGCCGCGACCGCGCGGGACCGCCCGCCGTGGCGCACATGGGCGGCGACCTCGGCGACCGTGGCGGCCGGCCGGCACACGTGGATCGAGCGCACGTGTGACCGCTCGGTGCGCACCCGGACCGCGGTGCTGCGGGTGAGCCCGAGCAGCCGCACCCGGCGGCTCAGGTCGTCGTAGACGCGTTCGTCGGTCCACCGGATCAGCTGCTGCAGTGGCCGGTCGCCGGCCACCACCTCCACCACCGCCTGCACGAAGCGGCCGGCCCACAGCTGCGGGGACGGGATGCCCTGCAGGTCGGGATCCTCGCCGTCGCCGACGAGCGTCAGGGCCGGTGGCCGTGGCACTGCCGGCACACCGCTGCTGAGGGTGAAGTCGAGGGCGAGCGTGCCCTGCACCATGAGCGGCGAAGAGGCCAAGTGGTCTCCGCGTTGGGTCGTGGTCATTCCGGCTCCTCGGGAACGGTTCCGGCGGGCACCACCAGGCGGGTCCCGGCCAGGATAAGGTCCGGGTCGGGACCGATCCGGTCGCGGTTGGCGGCGTACCAGCGCGGCCAGGCCGCGGCGACCTCGGCGTCGGTGGCGACCGGGGGCAGATGCCGGGCGGCGATCACCCACAGCGAGTCGCCGGGACGGACCGCGGCAGTGCCGGACGCCGCTGGATGATGACGCCTGGTCTGGACGGCGACCGGTGGGCGGTCCGGCAACGGCAGGCCGTGCAGCGAGGGTGGGCAACGCCGGGCGGCACAGGTGGCGAAGTCCGCGGACGCCGCGACGGCGGAAGCGGTGGTCGGCACCAGCACCGGTGCCGAGGCCAGTGCGACCCCGCAGGCGAGGCGGACGGCGGTGCTGACTGCCCGTGGGGTGACGATCGCGGCGACTCGAGCGAGCCGTCGACGGCCGGCTCCGCAACCGTCGGCGAGCGCGGTCAGCAGCACACCGGTGGCCAGCCAGGTGAGGCAGCCCGCGACTACGGCGCGCGCGGCCGCGACGAACAGGTCGTCGAACGCCGGCTCACGGGCCGCGACGGCGACGACATCGCGCGTGACCGTGACAGACCACTGCAGCAGCGCCGGGATGGCCGCGGACGCGACGCTGACGAGGGAGAGCCGGCGGACGGTCCAGAGCATTACAATCCCAACGTTTGCGTGTGTTTGCCTGAGTCAACGCCGGACGGCATGCGATGTCAACCGGATGTCCACAACCGCTCCTAGCCGGTATGGTCGGCATGTGTGGTGGGACGAGCTCTTCGCCGACCTGGAGCGGGAGTGGGAGGCGATCGGGGCCGCCGAGCAGGTTGCGGAGGTGGCCGACCGCACCCGCGGGGAACGGGCGCAGGTGTCGTTGCTCGACCGGCTGCGCGCGTCGGTGGCCTGTCGCGTGGTGGTCGCGACCGCGGCCGGGGAGTCAGACGGCGTGCTCAACGCGGTGGGCGCCGACTTCGCCCTCGTGGAGACTGCCCACTTCGAACTGCTCGTGCCGACGTGGGCGATGCAGACGGTGACCGGTCTGCGCCCGGCCGCGCGCACCGCCGACACCGTCGGCGCGGTCGCCAGCCGGCTGGGGCTGCGAGCCGCGCTGCGCCGCCTCTCCCGCGACCGCACACCAGTCGACGTCGTGCTACCCGCGCCGGGCACCGTGCACGGGACGCTGCAGAACGTCGGTGCGGACTACGTCGACGTGGCGGTGCACGCTGTCGGCGAGGCGCCGCGGGCCGGAGCGGTCCGCCACGTCACGGCAGTGCCGCTGGCCGCGCTGTGCGCGGTACGCCGGGGGGCGGCCCGTCTGTGAGCGGTGGGCTCAGATCTCCTCGTCGCCGAACGGGTGCGCCGCGATGAAGTCACCGGTCTCGGCGTACAGCCGCTCGATGTAGGCCTCCAGCTCACGTATCTCCACCCGCCACTGGCCGCGGCCGCCGATCTTGACCGCCCGGATGTCGCCGCGGCGCACCAGCGCGTAGACCTGTGCCTGAGAGATGTTGAGCACCTCGGCGACGTCGGAGAGCTGGAGAAATCGTGGCGACGCTCCGCTCCCGGCCATGGCGGCAGTCTGCCACGGTTCGTGCGCGGCAGCCTGGGGTCGTCCCCAGATGCCTGCGATTGCCTCCCTCAGCCCGGTGGGCCCTGCGCGACCTGACAAACCCAACTTCCTGAGTAGTCTTAGGGCATGGCTAAGCAGTCGAACTCCATCCCCGTCCTTATGGCGCAAAGTGAAACTGAAGCGGACGCCTACGCGCTGTTGGAGCGGCTGCGCTGGGACGGCCACCCAGTGTGTCCCCACTGCGGCTCGCTGGCTCGGCACTACTTCCTCCGGCCCGCGAATGGTGCATCGCGCAAGACCCGCACGGGGGCCGCTTCGGAGCGCCGGGTGTGGAAGTGCAAGGACTGCCGCAAGCAGTTCTCCGTCCTCACCGGGACGATCTTCCACGGTACGAAGATTCCCGTCCGGACGTGGCTGATGGTCGTGTTCGAGATGTGCGCCAGCAAGAACGCCGTCGCGGCACGGGAGATTGAGCGCAAGTACGACCTGACCGCCAAGAGCGCGTGGTTCATGGTTCACCGCATCCGGGAGGCCATGAAGCGCGAGCCGCTAGCCCTCGCCCCACTGGACCCAGAGGAAGCGTTGTGGGCGCTGCTGGCGGTCAAAGCCGGATGATCCACCGCGCGCGGAACCGAGCAGGGTCAGCAATCCGGCAGCTCAGCGGAGCCTGACTAGTCCGGCGTCGGTCGGCCGGAATCCGCAGGAGTCCCAGTAGAAGCTGCGTAGGTGCGGCTCGAAGTCCACATGTAGCCACTCGCATCCGGCTTCACGCGCGGCGACCACCACGTGGCTGACGAGTGTCCGTCCGACGCCGCGGCGTTGGTGCTCCGGATGCACGATGGTGTCGAGCAGGAAGGCATGCCTTCCGCCGTCCCACACGGCTTGTGCGAAGCCGACCTGCAGGCCGTCTTGGTCAAAGGCACCTACCCAGGTCACCGCATATTGGTCTAGTCGTTGCTGCCACGGCACGGTTACGCCGGGGGCTGTGGCTCCAAAGGCCAGGGCATGAAGTGCAGTCAGCTCGGCGTCATCTACAAGGCATCGGACTCGGTAATCCAAAGACGGCTGGACCACCGCGAGAGGCTACATCATGATTGCTTTGTCACGTCGCACATCACCCCTCGGCCGGTGTTCCCACAGCCGTCGCGTGGCGGGCCGCTGGGATCCGGCCGCGCTGGTCGCGTGGCGGGCTTTCGGCGGGCGGTGTACCCGCAGCTGACACGGGACCGCGG
>JALYMZ010000346.1 GCA_030773435.1 Actinomycetota bacterium
GCGGTGCCGCTGCCGGCTCCCTCGGCGTACGCCGCGCCGATCGCCTTCAACGTGCTCCCGCTGGCCGGGTCGGTCGTCGACGACGGCAGCGGCGAGACCGACGAGGAGCAGAAGCTTCGCAACGAGACCCGCAAGATCCTGCACGCGCCCGACCTGGCAGTCGCCGGCACCTGCGTGCGCGTGCCGGTCTTCACCGGGCATTCGTTGTCCGTCCACGCCGAGTTCGCCGATCCGCTCTCACCGGTCGAGGCGCGGCACCTGCTCGAGGAGGCGCCCGGGGTGGCGCTGATCGACGTGCCGACCCCGCTACAGGCGGCCGGCCGCGACCCCAGCTACGTCGGGCGGCTACGGGCGGACCGGTCGGTGCCGGACGGGCGCGGGCTGGTGATGTTCGTCTCCACCGACAACCTGCGCAAGGGCGCCGCGCTCAACGCGGTGCAGATCGCCGAGGAGCTGTACCGGCGCCGTTGAGCCGCTGCAGCAGCTGAGCCTCCGCAGCAGCGTCAGTGCTCAGAACAGCGACGGCTGCGCGTCCGCGGTGACCGACGGGACGGACGGCACACTGCCGGTCGGGAAGCTGCCCTCCGCCGGCGGCGACGGGGAGGGCCGACGGGTCGCCGCTGAGCAGAACCCGTGCCGGGCGAGCAGCGGCCGCACCCGACGCCACAGCTGCTCCTGGTAGCCGCGAGAGACGTAGGCGCCGCGGTCGTACAGCTCTCGGTAGCGCGTCAGCAGGTCAGGGCGGTTCTGCTGGAGCCAGCCGAGGAACCACTCGCGAGCCCCGGGCCGCAGGTGCAGCGGCAGCACCGTGACCCCGGAGGCGCCGGCGTCCGCCAGCCGCGCCAGCAGCGCGTCGAGCTGAGCGGTGGAGTCGGTCAGGTGCGGCAGCACCGGCGCGACGAACACCCCGCACGGCAGGCCGGCCGCGCGCACCGCCCGGACCAGGTCCAGGCGGGCAGCCACCGAGGGGGTGCCCGGTTCGAGCAGCTGCTGCAGGCGCTCGTCGGCCAGGGCCAGCGACACACCCAGGCCTACCGGCACCCGGCGCGCCGCCTCCTGCAGCAGCGGCAGGTCACGCCGTAGCAGGGTCCCCTTGGTCAGCAGCGAGAACGGTGTGCGCCCCTCGGCGAGCGCAGCGATGATGTCGGGCATCAGCCGGTAGCGGCCCTCGGCCCGCTGGTAGGGGTCTGTGTTGGTGCCCAACGCGACCTGCTCACGCCGCCACGTCGGTCTAGCCAGCTCCCTGCTCAGCACCGTGGCGATGTTGGTCTTGACCACCACCTGCGTATCGAAGCCGTACCCGGTGTCCAGGTCCAGCCAGCTGTGCGAGCCGCGCGCGTAGCAGTAGAAGCAGGCGTGCGTGCAGCCGCGCCACGGGTTGACGGTCCAGCGAAAGGGCATGGTGGAGGCGGCCGGCACCCGGTTCAGCGCTGACTTGCACAGCACCTCGTGGAAGGTCACCCCGGCGAAGTCAGGGGTCTGCACCCGGCGCACCAGCCCGGGAACCTGCCCCACCGCAAGCTGGTCGGGCGCCGGGAGGGCGGCGGCGCCGAGCCGCTGGGAGTCCCACCGCACGCACGCATTCGAACACACCGCCGAGACCGACGCAAGCCTCCGCCGAGGTGGTGTTTGCCTTCCCCGAGGTCGCCGTGTTGAGTGGCACGGTGCTCCTGACCCCCGTGCCCGTCCTCGACCAGCCCGAGGACGCGCTCGACCTCGACGCCGCTCGCGCGGTGGTGTCGGCGCGCGCCCTGCGCGACGGACCGGTGGGCGCGGTCGGGCTGGAGCTCGAGGGTCATCTCGTCGACCTCCACGATCCGGGACGCCGGCCGGACTGGCCGCAGGTGCAGGAAGCGCAGCAGGCCGCGGCACGGGTTTGCCGAAGCACCGTCGCCGTGGAACCGGGAGGACAGCTGGAGCTCTCCACCGCGGTCCACCCCGATGTCAGCTCCGCCGTCGAGGCACTGGGCCGCGACGAGGCGGCCCTGCGGGCGAGTCTCGCAGAGCTAGGGCTCGGTTGGGCCCTCCTCGGCACCGACCCGGCACGCCCGCCGGCACGGGTGCACCCCGGGTCGCGGTACGCGGCGATGGAGCATTGGTTCGCTCGCGACCGGGCCTCCGCTGCCGCGGCCCCGGTGATGATGTGCGCGACCGCGGCGCTGCAGGTCAACGTGGAGGCCGGACCGCGACCGAACTGGGCGGCCCGGGTGGCGCGGGCACAGCGGCTCGGCCCCGTGCTGGTCGCCCTGTCCGCGAGCTCGCCGATGGTGGCCGGGCGAGCGACA
>JALYMZ010000347.1 GCA_030773435.1 Actinomycetota bacterium
CGGCGAGCGCGCCGTCGTCCGCGCCGCTGAGGTACGCGCCCAGGTTCGCCGCCTCCATCGCACCGGGTCCGCCGCCGGTGGCGACGTACAACCCGGACCGGGCCAGCATCCGACCGAGCCGCGCCGCGCCGGCGTACGCCACGTCTCCACGGGACCAGGCGTGGCCGCCCATCACACCGACCGCGCGCCGGCCGGCGAGCGCCTCCTCCAGCGCGTCGTCGATGGCGTGGTCGTGCAGTGCGCGGGCCAGCGTGCGCTCGACGTCGGCGTCGCGCTGCCGGGACCAGGCGTAGATGCGGGCGTCCGGGGTGTCGGCGTACGACGCCGACGACAGCCCGGCGTAGAGCTCCTCGGCGGCGTACAGCGTGGCCCGGTAGGCGTCGAACGGCATGTCCGGGATCGCCGGGAACACCAGCGCGCCGCCGGCCCGCACGTGCGCGTCGGCCGCCGGCTCCAGCCGACAGCCCAGGAACAAGGCGCCGGCCGGGTCCAGCCGCAGCAGTGCCGCCGTCCGTGCGCGCAGGTCCACCGCCTGGATCCGCCAGCCGTCCATGGTGCGGCCGCCCTCGGCGACCAGGGTGTCGAAGTCGGCGAGCGACTCGATCTCCAGCACCCGCCCCTGCAGCCTCGGCACCGGCGGTCTCCGTTCGTCGCAGCGTGGCCGCCGCTCGACCCGCACGCGCTGGTCAGCGCCGGCTCCCGACGGAGATTATGGGCGGATGCGCCGCTACCGCGAGGAGTACCGCCGCAGCCTCACCGACCCGCAGGGGTTCTGGGCCGAGCACGCCGGCCTGGTCGACTGGATCAGGCGTCCCTCGCGGGTCCTCGACGACAGCCGCGCCCCGTTCTACCGGTGGTTTCCCGACGGCACCCTGAACACCTGCTACAACGCGCTGGACCGCCACGTGGTCGCGGGTCGCGCGGACCACACCGCGCTGGTCTACGACAGCCCGGTCACCGGCACCAAGCGCCGGCTGACCTACGCCGCGCTCCTGGAGCAGGTGGCCGCGTTCGCCGGCGCGTTGCGCGCGCTCGGCGTCGAGCCCGGCGACCGGGTGGTCATCTACATGCCGATGGTCCCCGAGACCGTGGTCGCGATGCTCGCGTGCGCCCGCATCGGCGCGGTGCACTCGGTGGTGTTCGGCGGGTTCGCCGCGCAGGAGCTGGCGGTGCGGATCGACGACGCCCAGCCCAAGGTCGTGGTGTCGGCGTCATGCGGGATCGAGCCGACCCGCATGGTCGAGTACAAGCCGCTGCTCGACCGCGCCCTCGAGCGGGCGGTGCACCGGCCACAGCGCTGCGTCGTCCTGCAGCGCGAGCAGGCGCCCGCAAGCCTCGACCCCGAGCGCGACCTCGACTGGCGGCAGGCGATGGCCGCCGGCCGGTCCGACCCGGCGTCGTGCGTCGAAGTCGCCGCCACCGACCTGCTGTACGTCCTCTACACCTCCGGCACCACGGGCAAGCCGAAGGGCATCGTGCGCGACAACGGCGGGCACGCGGTTGCGCTGGCGTGGTCGCTGCGGAACGTCTTCGACATCCGGCCCGGGCAGGTGTGGTGGACCGCCTCCGACGTCGGCTGGGTCGTCGGGCACTCCTACATCGTGTACGCGCCGCTCATCGTCGGCGCCACCACGGTGCTCTACGAGGGCAAGCCGGTCGGCACGCCGGACGCCGGCGCGTTCTGGCGGGTGATCGAGGAGTACGGCGTCGAGGCGCTGTTCACCGCGCCGACCGCGTTGCGGGCGGTGAAGAAGGAGGATCCGCACGCCAAGCTGCTGGCGTCGTACGACATCTCCTCGCTGCGCCACCTCTTCCTCGCCGGGGAGCGGCTGGACCCGGACACCTACGCCTGGGCCAGCGAGACGCTCGGGATCCCGGTGGTCGACCACTGGTGGCAGACCGAGACCGGCTGGCCGATCGTGGCCAACCTGCGCGGCCTGGACCCGATGCCGATCAAGCCGGGCTCGCCGTCGGTGCCGGTACCCGGTTACGACGTGCGGATCCTCGACGAGCGCGGCCGCGAGGTGCCGGCCGGGACCGAGGGCGCGCTCTGCATCCGGCTGCCGCTGCCGCCGGGCACCCTGCCGACGCTGTGGCGCGACGACGACCGGTTCGTCCGGTCCTACCTCGCGGCGTACGACGGCTTCTACCGCTCCGGCGACGGCGGCTACGTCGACGAGGACGGCTACGTGTACGTGATGGGACGCACCGACGACGTCATCAACGTCGCCGGGCACCGGCTGTCCACCGGGGCCATCGAGGCGGTGCTCGCCGAGCACCCGGCGGTCGCCGAGTGCGCGGTCGTCGGGGTCGCCGACCCGCTCAAGGGCCAGGTGCCGCACGGTTTCGTGGTGCTGAAGTCGGGCAGCGACGTCGACCCGGACCGGCTCCGCGCCGACCTGGTCGCCGCCGTCCGCGACCTGGTCGGCCCGGTGGCGGCGTTCCGTGCGGTGACGGTCGTGCCGGCGCTGCCGAAGACCCGCTCCGGCAAGATCCTGCGCAAGAACATCCGCGAGATCGCCGACGGCCAGGAGCCCGCGGTGCCGTCGACGATCGAGGACCCGGCGGTGCTCGACGCGGTCGCGGCGACGCTGCGTGGTAGTGATCCGGGTGGTGACTGACCCGCGAGCGCACCCACGATGCGGTGGCCGCTCGACGCCGACGGCCTGGAGGCGGTTCAGCGCGACCTGGCGGCCGCCCGGCCGCAGCCGTGGCGACCGGGTCCGGAGCCGCCCTCGGTCGGCGCCTGCTGGGCGACCTTCCGC
>JALYMZ010000348.1 GCA_030773435.1 Actinomycetota bacterium
CTCAACCCCCTTACCGCCGGACTCGCCACCGGCGCCGCGATGAGCCTCATCGCCGACGAGCTCATGACGCCCGCATTCGGGTTCAGCGCCCCCAACCTCGACTACCCGCTGGTCACCCACGCGCGCGGTCTCGCCGCGCACCTCACCTTCGGCCTTGCCGTCGCCGGCGTGGTCGAGGCCGGTTGGACGGCCACCGGCGAGGCCATAGACACAACGGAGACCGCGGCGATCACTACGACGAGTAACTGAACGTCAACCAGGCACGCGAAACGAGAGGAAGCCTCATGGGCTCCAAGGATGACAACCTGAACATCCCGACGCACGAGCGGATGGGTTCAATCCCCACCGCCAAGGCGAGCGCGAACGGTTCAAGTCAGAGGATTCAACCGCCTCGGAGCTCGGCCAGGGGCTATCGGTCACGCTCGAGACGGCCCGTTAGATCATCGAGTAGTGGCCGGAGGCGCCGAAGAAGACGGCCGAGAAGATCCTCGACCACCACGGCGCGCCCAATGAGGCGACTGCCACCAAGTTGTTCTGGTACCGCACCGGTCCGTGGAGCCGCATGGTGTTCACCGCGGACGAGGTCGTTCGCAACTTCCCGACCCCGCACACCGACTTCCTCACCCAGTACGTCGACTATCCCGTCCGCGCCGCGTCGTCCAGATCGAACGCGTCCTGCGGATCAACGACCTCACCGTCATCACTGACGACGTCGTCGAAGCCGCCCGCAGCACCCTCCTCATCGGCGCCACATATCGCCGAAGAGCGTCGCCACACGACGCTGAAGGTCACAGGAGGCTTGAGAAAGGTTAGGCGCGGATGAAGGTTCTCTCACTGAGCCGCTCGCTCGCGGTCTTCCGGGCTCATCGATCCACGTGGTGCCAGGCCTAGACTGGACCGGTGACCACCGTCCTGCCGTCGGCACCGGGCCTCGACGACGTCACCCGGTCCGAGGCGTCGCTGCGCCGGTTCCTGCACGGGCTGCCCGGCGTCGACCAGGTGGGTGCGGAGGCGCGAGCGGCCACGCTCGCGACCCGCTCGATCAAGACCACCGCCAAGGTGTACGCACTGGACCTGGCGATACGCATGATCGACCTCACCACGCTGGAGGGTTCCGACACCCCCGGCAAGGTACGGGCGCTGTGCGCCAAGGCGCAGCGGCCCGACCCGGGCGACCCGACCTGCCCTCCGGTCGCGGTGGTCTGCGTGTACCCCGATCTGGTGCCGGTCGCGCGACAGGCGCTGGGTGACGGCGGCGTGCGCGTGGCCAGCGTCGCGACCGCGTTCCCCTCCGGGCGTGCCGCCCTCGACGTCAAGCTCGCCGACACCAGGGACGCGGTCGCCGCCGGTGCCGACGAGGTCGACATGGTCATCGACCGGGGGGCGTTCCTGGCCGGGCGCTACCAGCAGGTCTTCGACGAGATCGTCGCCGTGCGGAACGCCTGCGGAAGCGCGCACCTGAAGGTGATCCTCGAGACCGGCGAGCTGGCGACGTACGACAACGTCCGCCGCGCCGCGTGGCTGGCGATGCTCGCCGGCGCGGACTTCGTCAAGACCAGCACCGGCAAGGTGTCCCCGGCCGCGACGCTTCCGGTGACCCTGGTCATGCTGGAGGCGGTGCGCGACTTCCGGGACACGACCGGCCGCCAGGTCGGGGTCAAGCCTGCCGGCGGGATCCGCACGGCCAAGGACGCGATCCGGCACCTCGTCCTCGTCAACGAGACGACCGGCGACGACTGGCTGCACCCGGACTGGTTCCGCATCGGCGCGTCCAGCCTGCTCAACGACCTGCTGATGCAGTGCGCCAAGCAGGCCGCCGGGCGCTACTCCGGACCCGACTACTTCACGCTCGACTGAGGACGGTCCCATGGCTTTCGACTACGCACCGGCGCCGGAGTCGCGCGCGGTCGTCGACCTCGACTCGTCGTACGGCCTGTTCGTCGACGGCGAGTTCGTCGACAGCGACGGCGGCCGCAGCTTCAAGTCGGTCAGTCCCGCCACCGAGGAGGTGCTGGCGGAGGTCACCGAGGCCAGCGCCGCCGACGTCGACCGGGCCGTCTGCGCGGCACGGCGCGCCTTCACCGACGTCTGGGAGCCGATGTCCGGGGCGGAGCGCGCGAAGTACCTGTTCCGGATCGCCCGGATCGTGCAGGAGCGCTCGCGCGAGCTGGCGGTGCTGGAGTCGCTCGACAACGGCAAGCCGATCCGCGAGTCCCGCGACGTGGACGTGCCGCTGGCGGCCGCGCACTTCTTCTACTACGCCGGTTGGGCGGACAAACTCCAGTACGCCGGCTTTGGCGCGGCCGTGCGGCCGCACGGCGTCGCGGCGCAGGTGATCCCGTGGAACTTCCCGCTGCTCATGCTGGCCTGGAAGATCGCCCCCGCCCTGGCGTGCGGCAACACGGTCGTGCTCAAGCCGGCGGAGACCACCCCGCTGACCGCGCTGCTGTTCGCCGACATCTGCCGACAGGCCGACCTGCCCGCCGGGGTTGTCAACATCGTCACCGGCGCCGGGGAGACCGGGCGCGCGCTGGTCGAGCATCCCGGCGTGGACAAGGTGGCGTTCACCGGGTCCACCGAGGTCGGCAAAGGGATCGCCCGCGCGGTCGCCGGCACTCCTAAGTCGGTCACGCTGGAGCTCGGCGGCAAGGCCGCGAACGTGGTCTTCGACGACGCACCGATCGACCAGGCGGTGGAGGGGATCGTCAACGGGATCTTCTTCAACCAAGGGCACGTGTGCTGCGCGGGGTCGCGGCTGCTGGTCCAGGAGAGCGTGTACGACGAGGTGCTGGCGCGGCTCAAGCGCCGCGTTGCGACGCTCCGCGTCGGCGACCCGCTGGACAAGAACACCGACATCGGCGCGATCAACTCGCCGGAGCAACTGGCCAAGATCCGGCAGCTGTCCGAGGTCGGCGAGTCCGAGGGCGCGCAGCGCTGGTCACCGGCGTGCGAGCTGCCCGACCGGGGCTACTGGTTCCCGCCGACGGTGTTCACCGGTGTCACGCAGGCCCACCGCATCGCCCGGGAGGAGATCTTCGGCCCGGTGCTGTCGGTGCTGACCTTCCGCACCCCCGCCGAGGCGGTGGAGAAGGCCAACAACACGCCGTACGGGCTGTCCGCCGGTGTGTGGACCGAGAAGGGGTCGCGGATCCTGTGGATGGCCGACCGGCTGCGGGCCGGTGTGGTGTGGGCGAACACGTTCAACAAGTTCGACCCGAGCAGTCCGTTCGGCGGCTACAAGGAGTCCGGCTACGGCCGCGAGGGCGGCCGGCACGGGCTCGCCGCCTACCTGCAGAGAACCACGCTGTGACCGCCGGCGGCCCTACTCGGCTCGAGGTCCGCAAGACCTACAAGCTGTTCATCGGCGGCGCGTTCCCGCGCAGCGAGAGCGGCCGGTCCTACGTCGTCCGCGACAGCCAGGGCGGCTTCCTCGCCAACGCCGCCAACGCGTCGCGCAAGGACGCGCGCGACGCGGTCGTGGCGGCCCGCAAGGCGTTCTCCGACTGGTCCGCGCGCACGCCGTACAACCGCGGACAGGTCCTCTACCGGGTCGCGGAGGTGCTGGAGGGGCGTCGCGCCCAGTTCGTCGACGAGGTGCAGCGCTCCGAGGGCGTCTCGTCGCGGCAGGCCGAGGCCAGCGTCAACCTGTCGGTGGACCGGCTGGTGTGGTACGCCGGCTGGGCCGACAAGGTCGCGCAGGTGGTCGGCGGCACCAACCCGGTGGCGGCGCCGTACTTCAACTTCTCCTTGCCGGAGCCGACCGGCGTGGTCGCGGTTCTCGCCCCCCAGAGTTCCTCCCTGCTTGGGCTGGTCAGCGTGGTCGCGCCGGTCGTCGTTCCCGGGAACACCTGCGTGGTCACCGCGTCGTACGAACGGCCGTTGCCGGCGATCACCTTCGCGGAGGTGCTGGCGACGTCGGACGTGCCCGGCGGCGTGGTGAACCTGCTGACCGGCCGGCTCCCCGACACGGTGCCGTGGCTCGCGTCGCACATGGACGTGAACGCGATCGACCTGTGCGGCGCAGCGGGGGACCCGGAGCACGCGGCGCAGCTGGAGGAGGCCGCTGCCGACAACCTCAAGCGGGTTCGTCGGCCGCCGGTCGACGGCGAGCCGGACTGGGCCGCCGCACCGGACCTGTCCCGCCTCACCTGGGCACTGGAGACCAAGACCGTCTGGCACCCGGTCGGGGTGTGAGGCGCTGACCTGGCATGGCTGACCGCGCCGCCGTTCTCGTCAGCGGCGCGCGTATGGTCACTCTTGCCGGCGCGGAGGCATCGGGACGTGGAACCAGCTCAAGTTCGTGACGTGCCAGTGGCGAGGCATCGAACGAATGCTCGGTGGGGCCGACCCGTTCATCTACTCGGGCACCCGTACGAGGCTTGCCCGGGTCCGCTCGGCTAGCCGTTGCCTTCGGCCTCACGCACCATCCCCCCGGGATCTACGGACGCGGACGGCTCCTCAGGACATCGACGGTCAGACGGAGTAGAGCCGGCGGTAGCGGCGGATCAACCGCCACTGCAGCAGCACCACGGCCGCGGTCAGGACCAGCATCACCAGCGTGGCGGCGGCGGCGTAGCCGTAGCGCAGGTACTCGAAGCCGTTGCGGTAGACGAACAGCGAGAGGTACGTCGTGGCGTACGGCGGTGGGCCTCCGTCGGTGATCACCAACGCCGGCACGAAGTTCAGCTGCAGGCTCAAGATCGTGTCCCGCAGCGCCAGCAGCAGCACCGCCGGCATCATCAGCGGCAGCGTGAGGCGGCGGAACACGTCCCACCCGGTGGCGTCCTCGACCGCGGCCATCTCGTAGACCTCGCCGGGCAGCGCCTGCCGCGCGGTGAGCAGCACGAAGAACGCCTCGCCGATAGTGAACAGGCTCATGATGATGATCGCCGCTCGGGCTGAGTTGGGGTCGGTCAGCCACGCCGGCGGCGTCCGGCCGAAGATCGTCAGCCCGTTCTCACCGCCGAGCCGCAGCAACGCGTTGACCGGGCCGTAGAAGGGGTTGAACATCCACAGCCACAGCAGCCCGTAGGCGATCTCGGGAACCGCCGTGGGCAGCATCACCGCGGTCCGACCGACCCCGACGCCGCGGGCGCGCCGGTGCAGCAGCAGCGCCAGCGCCAGCGCGAGCCCCAGCCGCAGCGGCACCGCGACCGCGGCGAACACCAGCGAGTTCACCACCGCGATCGCGAAGATGTCGTCGCGGGCGAGCTCGGCGAAGTTGGCGAGGCCGATCCAGCGCGCCGGCCGGATGAGGTCGTACTCGGTCAGCGACAACCCCAGCGTCACGACGGCGGGCACGAAGATCAGCACCACCAGACCGCAGACGAACGGGGCCAGCATCAAGGTCAGCTGCCAGCGTTCGGTGCCCGACCTCACGGGACGGCCACCCGGCGACCGGTCATGGCGTCGAACAGGTGCAGGTCGGCGGTCTCCGCGCTGACGTGGACCTGGTGGCCGGCGGCCGGGCGTTGCGAGGCCGGCACCCGGGCCACCAGCTCGTGCCCGCCCAGGCCGAGGTACACGTGGGCGTCGCCGCCGACCACCTCGACACGGTCGACCTGTGCCACGGGGCCGTCACCCCCCAGCCGGAGCGCGTCGGGGCGCACCCCGACCTCCAGGCCGGGCGTCACCGCACCGGGCACCGGAAGCGGCCCGGTGGCGGGGAGCAGGTTCATCGCCGGCGCGCCGACGAACCGGGCGACGAACCGGGTCGCCGGCCGGGCCCAGATCTCCTCCGGCGTCCCGACCTGCTCCACGCACCCGTCCCGGAGCACCGCTACCCGATCACCCAGGACCAGCGCCTCGACCTGGTCGTGCGTGACGTGCACCATGGTCGCGCCCACGCGCCGGTGCAGGGCCTTCAGCTCCGCCCGGGTCTGCACCCGCAGCTCCGCGTCGAGGTTCGACAGCGGCTCGTCCAGCAGGAACACGTCCGGCTCGCGGGCCAGCGCCCGGGCCAGCGCAACCCGCTGACGCTCCCCGCCGGACAGCTGCCCCGGCCGCCGGTCGAGCAGGTGCAGGCATCCGGTGACCGCTGCCGCCTGCCGGGCCTGGTCCCGCGCCTGCGCCCGCGGGACGTCGCGCACCTCCAGCCCGAACGCGATGTTGTCCAGCGCGCTGAGGTGTGGGAACAGCGCGTAGCTCTGAAACACCATCGACACGTTGCGGCGGCCGGGGCGGGTGGTGGTGACGTCCGCACCGGCGATGCGCACCCTTCCGGCGGTCACCGGCTCGAGGCCCGCGACGACGCGCAGCAGCGTCGACTTGCCGGAGCCGGACGGGCCGAGGACCACGAGCAGCTCCCCGCGCTGGACGGTCAGGTCGATCCCGCGCAGGGCCTCGTGACCGTCGTACGCCGCCCGCACCCCTTCCAGCGCGAGTCCGCTCACGGCGACTCGCCGCGCGCGAACAGCGGCCGGGTCTCCTCGTCGAGACGGCGTACCACCTCGTCGACCGGCAGCCCGAGGTAGAGCCCGTCCTCGAGGATGTTGCCGGTGACGTCCTCGATCTCGGGCCAGGTCGAGATGGTGGGGGTGGCTCGCACGGTGTCGACGGCGTCGAGGAAGACCTGCGACCGGCTCGGCGGCTGGGTGGGGTCGAGGAACGCGCGGGAGCGCGACACCGCGATGTTCGACGGCACGGTTCGCCCGGTCGACGCGAGCAGCCGCTGGCCGGGCGGGCTCAGCGCGTACTCCACGAACGCCCAGGCGTCGTCCTGGCGCGGGGACTGCGCGGTGATGCAGAACGCGTCGGAGTGCAGGATGCCGACCTGCCGGTCGTAGACGGGCAGCGGAGCGACATCCCACTCGAAGTCGGAGATGCTGCGGAAGGTGGTGGTGGCCCGCCGCGACGACAGCAGCATCGCCAGCCGCCCGTTCGCGAAGCGAGACTCGTCGTCCTCGGCCTCCACCTCCTCGTCGGTGGGGGTGACACCGTAGGCGAGCCGCAGGTCGAGGAAGTTGCGTAGCGCCTCCCGGGCCTCCCGGCGGCCGAAGGTGAAGCGGGTCGGGTCGCGCGGGTCGTCGACGATCTCGCCGCCGTTGGACCACACGAACGGCGCGATGCGGATGATCGACGGCTCCACCCCCAGCCCGTACACGGCGACCTGCGGCGTGCCCTCGGACTCGGTTCCGACGACCACGTTCCCCTGGGCGTCGCGGGTCATCTGCGTCGCCGTGGTGACGAGGTCGGTCCAGGACCAGCGGGCGGGCGGCTCGGGGACGCCGTACCGCTGGAACAGCGTGCGGTTGTAGTACACCGCGAGGCTGGAGACGTTCTGCGGCAGGCACAGCTGCTGTCCCTGCCACTGGAACGCCTGCAGTGCCGCCGGGTAGAACTGGCGCGCCGCCAGCCGGTCGGACGCGGCGAGCCGCTCGTCGAGCGGCGCGATGGCGTCCTTGGCGGCGAACTGGCCGTAGTAGCGGTAGTTGAGCAGGAAGACGTCCGGAGCACCGCCGCCGGCGATCGACGTGGACAGCCGCGCGATGAGGTCCTCCCGGTCGCTGGCCTCGACAAGCTGCACGTCGACCGGTGACTGCCGCTCGAAACCGGCGATCAGCTCCCGGTAGGCGGCGAGCTCCTCTGGGTCACCGAACAGCAGCACCCGCACCGCCCCATCGGTGCCGGCCGACCCGCCGGTGCAGGCGGGCAGCAGCAGCGCGAGCGGCGCCAGCAGCAGCGCCAGGAGGCGCCTCATCGTCCCAGCCATCCCGGCCCCCGGTACTGGTGCAGGAACCGGCGCTGCGCGACGCCGAACAGCAGCAGCGCCGGGATGCTGGCCAGCACCGAGCCGGCGAGGAACAGCGGGTAGTCGCTGACGTCGAGCGTGGACAGCGACCGCAGTGCCAGCGGCACCGTGAACAGGCCGCGGTCGTAGAGGTAGACGAGCGGCTCGAGGAAGCTGGACCAGATCAGCACAAAGGACAGCGCACCGACGGCTACGGTGACCGGACGCACCAGCGGCATGGCGACCCGCCACCACGTCCGCAGCGGTGACACCTCCTCCAGCCGGCACACGTCGTAGAGGTCGGCCGGCAACGACCGGAACGCGATGAAGAACACCAGCACGTAGAACGGCGACGTGGCGATGAGGGCCGGTGCCACCAGCGGCACCAGCGTGTCGGTCAGGTTGACGGCACGGAAGATCGCGAACCGAGGCACCAGCAGCGCGGTCAGCGGCACCATCAGTGCCACCAAGGTGAGGACGACGAGCAGGCGGGTGAGGCGGCGCGGCACCCAGGTCATCGCGAAGCCCGCCCAGGAGGCGACGAGGACGCTGAGCGGGACCGCCAGCGCTGCCACCACCATGGAGTTGAGGGTGGCCCGGGCCAGCCCGCCGAGGCCGACGGCCCGGGCGTAGTTCCCCGGGTCGGCGGGATCGGGAATGAGCTCCGGCGTGGGCGGCGGGGGCAGACCCGCCTGCCGGAACGAGCCCGAGACCAGCAGCAGCAGCGGCAGCGCGAACGCGACCGCCCCGAGCAGCGCGCCGACGGTCCGCCACGGACCGGCGCCGCGCGTGCCCGCCTCCGAACACCGAGACGGGGCGGGTGCCGCGGTGGCACCCTCCCCGTCTCGTCGCGCGGAACGACCCGCCGTCAGAGGTTCAGACGCCAAGCGCTGAGCCCGTGGGAGGCGGCGTAGAGGATCCGCTCCTCCGGCACGATCGTCAGGCCGGCCACCTCGACGTTCGGCAGGCCCGGCGCCGCGACCACCCAGGTGGTGGTGCCGGCCGGCCGGCGCAGTACGCCGAAGTCGGTCGACGCGTACAGGTCGCCGGTCACGTCGTCACGCACGAGGTCGGTGATCGGCAGGTCCTGCAGGTCCCCGGACAGGTTCTCCCACGTCGACCCGGCGCCGGTGGCGGTTACCTTGAAGACGTGACCCGGGGTTGCCGGCGTGCTCTGGCTGTAGCCGCTGTAGGACACCCAGGCGACGTTCGGGTCCTCGGGGCTGACGTAGATGCTGCTGACGAACCGGTTCGGGTCGACCGTGGTGTCGGTGTCGAGGCGCCGCCAGGTGATGGCCGCCGGGTCCTCGGCGTCGATGTTGGTCGACACGAACACCCGTCCCGTCGTGGTCGCCGCCCACGCCGTGGACCGGTTGCCGGCGGACCGCTCGACCGCCGCGACCGCGCCGCCGGCCCGGTCGCCCCAGAAGGCTGAGGTGAGCCGGTTCGGGCCGGTCTCGGCCCAGTCGCCGCAGCGCTCCTCGAAGGTGCCGGTCCAGGTGTTGCAGATACGGTTGGCCTCCTCCAGCGACCGGTCACCGAGCCCGAACGTCGTGGTGCGGTAGACCGTGCGGCCGGTGCCGGCGAACAGGGTGCCGCTGACCACCGGGTCGCTGATCACCGGCGCGTAGAACTGGGTGCCGACGTGGCCGAAGATCGGGTCGGCGGTCCAGATCCAGTCACCGATGTCGCCGCTGTCGAAGTTGACCTCGGTCGTGGCGTTGAAGAAGTTGTGGAACCGGAACTCCGGCACCTCCACGTCGAACCCGGACTGGCCGCCGTCGCCGATCATCGTGTTGACCCACTGGACCGGGTTGCCCTCGCTCTGCCAGGTGCCGTTGTCCTGCGTGCCGCCCTGCAGCAGGCGCGGGTTGAACGGGCTCACCGACAGGCTCTGGAACTGCAACGTGCTGAGCCCGTTGTTCATCCCGATCAGCCGCTCCGGGATCCGCGACAGCAGCTGTCGGCAGCGGTCCCGCTGGATCTCCGCCGGCACCGCCCCGAGGAACGTGCGGCTGTCGCACCACTCGGACCGGTCGACGAACTCGCCGGTCGAGCGCATCACGCCGCCGTCGTTGACCTCGAAGAACAGGAACGGGTTGTCCGGGTGGGTGACGATGTTGTGCTGGTCGGGGTGCAACGCGTTGGGGTGCACCGCGTCCGTCCCGTCCATCGTCATGTCCGTGCCGCTGGCACCGGCGTCGGTGGACAGCACCACCGCGCGGCCGTTGGAGATACGACGGGTCTCCCGGTAGCCGTACGACCCGCCGGTGTACACGACGTCGGGGTGACCGGGTGGGGTGTAGACGAACAGGTCGTACCAGCACTGCCCGCCGCACTGGTTGTAGGTCGCGTAGCCGTCGTCGGCGGGGTTGGCGCTGGTCAGATCGGCGAACACCGGCACGCCGGCACGTACGTCGTCGCTGCGGAACAGCCGCGAGTACGGCACACCGAAGTTGCCCTCGTGGACATACATCCGGGTGTTGCCATTGGGCAGCCTGGTGACGTCGAACGCGGGCCGGGAGGTGAGCTGCGTGCGGTTGAGCGACTCCTTGATCTGGACCCAGGTGTCGCCGCCGTCGTTGGACCGCCAGATGCCCCGGGCGTAGGACCCGGCGTACACGACGTCGGGGTTGACCGGGTCGAGCTCGACGTGCCGCACGCCGCGCGGCGAGCAGATCGCCCGGTTGTTGAACTCCTCGATCGTCCCGAGGCACTGGCTCTCGTCGACGCTGCCGTTGTGGATGAAGTTCCACGACTGGCCGCCGTCGGTGGACTTGTACAGGCCCCACTGGGCGGCACCCGGCACCGGCCGCGTCACGCCGGAGCAGCACACCGAGGAGTGGCCGCGCAGCGCGGTGGTGGTGGCGGCGTAGATCGTCCTGCCGTCGCGCGGGTCGATGACGATGTCGCCGATGCCCTTGCCGCTGAGCACGTCCTTGCCGAGGGGGCCCTGCCAGGTCTCACCACCGTCGTTCGACTTGTACATGCCGACACCAGCGACACAGCCGCTGCCGCAGATGTTCGCCTCACCGGTGCCGACGTAGATCGTCCGGCCGGAGCGGTCGGTGGGGTCGATGGTCACCGACCCGGCGGCGTTGATCCCGAGCGGCCCCCCGAGGTAGGTCCAGCTGACCTGGCCCGCCATCGCGTCGTCGGTACGCCACACACCACCACCGGCCGGGGTGATGTACATCCGGCAGTCGCCGGGCTTGCACCGGTCGGCGATCGCCACGTCGGTGGTACGGCCCCCGGCGACGTACTGGTTCGGCACGTAGTTGCCTGAGTTGCGGAACTCGGTCAGCGGGTACAGCGCGCGGCTGGGTCCGACCGGCTGCCAGGACCCGTCGGAGCGGACGCCGCGGGGTAGGCGCTGCGTGCGGGCCTGCGCCTGGCGGTACTCGGCGCGGGACGCCTCGACCTTGTCCAGGGAGATGGTCTCCGCGGGATACGCCCGGGCCTCGAACGCGGCCTGTGCCGCGGCGCCGGGTCCCTCCTCCGCCATCCCGGCGTCACCGGGAACGGCCCGCTTCAGCTGCTCGAGGTGAGCGCCCAGCGCACCGGGAGCTTCCTCGCCAGAGGTGGCGACCGGCGCGGCCGGGTTGCCGGCCAGGGTCACCCCCACGGCGCCGACCGAGACCGCTAGGGCGGTCACGGTGGCACCAATCAAAGACTGTCGTGCACGTCGGTTCATCAAGGATCACCCTTCGACCGGGATTGCCCGCGCGTCCGCCGGGTCTGGCGCGCGCTGGCGAGAGACGAGCGACGGTCATCCTCTCATCTCGACCCGGTCGTGACAAGAAGCGACGCCGGCACAACTGCTGGTGGCCGGCCCAGGGTGTCAGACGGCCCGGTGGCTCAGGTAACGCAGGAGGAGGAAGTCGTCGTCCTCGAGCACCAGCGCCAGACGCAGCCGATGCGCCGGGTCGAGGATCGGGCCGTCCAAAATGCGCAGAGCCGGCCCGCCCACCAGCAGCGGTGACAGCGTCAGGGACAGCTCGTCCAGCCGACCTACGGCAGCGACCTGCGACAGGAGCGTGGGGCCGCCTTCGCAGCTGACGCGTCGCATCCCACGCTCGGCGAGGACGTCGAGGGCGGCGGCGAGGTCCACATCACCGTCGCCCACCGCAATGATGTCTGCCACCTCGGCGAGGGCCGCGACACGACGCTGCGGTGCGCTCTCGTGGGTGACGACGATGGGCCTGGTGAGGGTGTCGGTGAAGAGTCCGCTGGTGGGGTCGAGCAGGCAGGTGCGGGTGACGACGGCGATGGCCGGCGCCTCGGACAGACCCCTGGCCCGGCGCCACTGGCGCCGATCGGTCGACGGCTGGTCACCGGCGTACCCCTCCACTCGGACGGTGGTGGCTCCGGCGAGGATGATCTCGGCGTGGCTGCGCAGTACCGCGAACACCGCGGTGTCGGCCGGTCCAGACAACCCTCCGGCCCTGCCCTGGGCCTGTGCGGCGCCGTCGGCACTGGCGACCATGACGCCGCGGACATGTTGGCGGCCCACCTCCGAGACCCAGTACGCCTGATCCAGATCGACGTCGTCAGCCCCGGGCAGAGGCAGTAACCGGCGCACGCCACTCCTCTCCCGAGCTCAGGCCGATCGCTCCAGGACCACGCAGCAGTTGGGCGGATCGGGGCGCAGGCGAGCGGTGAGCTCGTCACCCACGTCGAGTCCCTGGAGGTAGCCGGCGGCCAGTGCAGCGTTGATCGAGCACACCAAGGCGGTGTCGAGAACCCGGAGCCGCTGGAACGGGCAGTTCGTCAAGACCACCCGCCGCCCGTCGTCTCGCGGGGCATATCCAGCCTGCGTCAGGACCACGTCCAGGGTGTCGGACCTGCTGCGCCGACTGGGTCCGGCGTCGCAGTGAGCAGCGGCCAGCTCTCGCCCGCGGCGTGTCGCCACCCGCCGCGCGGCGTCTTGTAGCCGCTCGCCCAGGGCCTGCTCGCCCGCCGCTTGCACCAAGATCTCCGCCAGCAGCGCATAGCGCCGCGGCGGAACCGACGCCCCCACCTCCTCCTGCACCACGCGGTAGCGCTGAGCGGGTCGCCCCGGGCGCCCGGTGCCGGGCGCTGCCGGCGCCGCCTCCACCAAGCCCGCGTGCTGCAGCTTGTCCAGGTGGAACGCCACCAGCGTGCGCCCGATCCCCAGCGCCTCGCCGACCTCGTGCCGCGTGCGCGAGCCCGGCGCTGAGGCGAGGTAGGAAAAGATCCGGGCCCGCTGCGGCTCAGCCAGCACCGCGACCGCTCGGACGTCGCCGCCGACTGGATCCACCTGCCCCACGGTAGCCACCGCCAGGACTTTCGACAACGCTAGTTGACATACGTGCCGGTCGATGCGATAAAGAAGACATCCGTTGGCACAACCGTGGTGCGACCGCTGCCGAGGAGCCTGTCATGCGTCTGTTCTCGTTCCGACCGGCCCTGACCGTGCGCGGACGAGCCGCGCACGGGCTCCGCGGGCTGGCCGGCAAACCGCTCCATCCCCCATTGACCGACATCCCGGTCGGCGCCTACGTGCTGGCCGCCGCCTTCGACCTCATCTCGGTACTGACCAGCGGCGACCTCGCCCGCGAGCTGTACCGCGCCGCCACCTTCGCACTCATCGGCGGCGCCGCCGTGTCGCTGCTGGCCACCGCCACCGGCGTGGCCGACTGGCTCGGCTCCACCCCCCGACGCACCCAAGCCTGGCGCACCGTCAACGCGCACGCCCTGACCATGAGCACGCTCACCCTGCTCGTGCTGGCGCTCATCGCACTGCGGCTCACCCGCTACGCCGACGCACCTGCCGCGCCGCTGCTCGTCCTCACCATGTCCGCCCTCGCAGCCGCGCTCACCGCCCTCGGCGGAACCATCGGCGGCTCACTGGTCTACGACTACGGATTCAACGTCGAAACCGCGACCGACTCACCCGTCTGGCACGAGTCAGAGGACGACCTGCTGCCGGGCGAAAAGGGCGCTGATTCGTTGCAGGACCAATGACCACTGCAGGCCGGGACGTGAGCTCTGGAGGGAACGCTCGACGCGGCACTGTCCTGGTCGCCGGCGGTACGGGGGCGCTGGGTACCGCCGTGCTGACCGCCCTGCTGGACGCCGACTTCCCAGTGGTGGCGACCTGGGTCGACGAGCGCGAACACGCCGGCGCAGTGACTCGGTTCGGTGATCGTCCGGACCTCAGCCTGGTCCGGGTCGACGTGCTGGACCCCACCTCAGTGGCCGCCGCTGTCGACGCAGTGGCTGACCTGCACGCGGTGGTCAACCTGGTGGGTGGCTACGCCGCCCATGGGAGAGTGCACGAGACCGAACCCGAAGAGTTCGACCGCATGCTGCGTCTGAACCTTCGACCGGGATTCCTGCTGGCCCGGGCCGCCCTGCCCAAACTCGTCGCCAGAGGCGGCGGCGCGTTCGTCGCCGTGTCTGCCCGGCCGGCCTTGGAGCCCTTCGCCGGCGCCTCGGGCTACATCACCGCCAAGGCAGCAGTCATCGCCTTCGTCCGCGCGCTTGACGCGGAGTACCGTTCCGCCGGCGTGCGGTGCAACGCCATCGCGCCCGGGGTCATCGACACGCCGGCCAACCGCCGAGATCAACCCGGGGCCGACCCCTCGACATGGACGGCGCCGGCGGAGATCGCTTCGGTCATCCGCTTCCTGGTCTCCGACGACGCGGCGGTCGTCACCGGCGGCACGATCCCGGTCTACGGCCGGTCCTGATGGTTCATGCCTCGCGCCCGGCATCCAGATGGCGAACGGCGCGAAAGCCCAGCTGCCCGAGCCCGCTGGCGCTACCGACTGCCGTCGGTTCGAGCAAAAATCCGACATGGTCGCCAGTGTCATGCCGCTGCAGGACCCGGCCGGTGAACCACTGAGGGCAGTCGTCGAGCAGCGGGGCTCCCTCTGGTCCGTCGTACCAGCCGCACCGGCTGAACTTGTCGACGTCGAACCCGCTGCGGGTGCCAAAGAGCACGGCGAGGGCGTCGTCCCGCTCGGTCGGCACGTGCACCGCGAGGGTCTTGGCGCGCTCGGCGACCGAGTAGGTGTGGTTGTTCTTCGACAACCACACCGTGAAGCGGGGCGGGTCGATGCTGCATTGCGCAGCGAACCCGACAAGACACCCCGCGCGACGCTCCCCGTCGTTCACGGTGACGATGAACATGGGGTAGTCGAGCTCACCGACCAACGCGCTGAACGCGGCACCACGCTCGGTGGCGGTGGGGTCAGGCATGCTGCCTCCGATGGTCCTGCGTTCGGACGACGTAGCGGTGCACGGTGCGGTGCCGATCGGTCGCGTCAGGCCGGCGGCGCCGCGGCCTCGGACATCAGCGCCGCATAGCGCGGCTTGATCACGCCGTTGATGAAAGCCAGCCGCTCGTCGAACGGCAGGAACGCGCTCTTCATCGCGTTGATCGTGAACCACTGCTGGTCCGCCAGGTCGTAGCCGAATGCGTCCTCGAGCAGCGCGAACTCTCGCGACATCGACGTGCCGCTCATCAGCCGGTTGTCGGTGTTGACCGTGACCCGGAACCGCAGCCGGCTCAGGATGCCGATCGGGTGCTCGGCGATCGAGCCTACGGCTCCGGTCTGGACATTCGACGACGGGCAGAGCTCGAGCGGGATGCGCTTGTCCCGCACGTACGACGCCAGCCGGCCAGGCCGCACCTGGCCGTCGTACTCCTCGATGTCGTCGACGATGCGCACCCCGTGTCCTAGCCGGTCGGCGCCGCACCACTGGATCGCCTGCCAGATCGACGGCAGCCCGAACCCCTCGCCGGCGTGAATGGTGAAGTGGGCGTTCTCGCGCTGCAGGTACTCGAAGGCGTCGAGGTGGCGGGTCGGCGGGTAGCCGGCCTCGGCCCCGGCGATGTCGAAGCCGACGACGCCGTCGTCGCGGAACCGGACCGCCAGCTCGGCGATCTCGCGTGAGCGCGCCTGGTGCCGCATCGCGGTGAGGATCTGGCGTACGACGATCGGGCGCCCGCCGGCGGCCGCGTCGGCCTCCCCGGCGGCGAAGCCGGCTCCGACGGCCTCGACCACCTCCGCGAGGGTCAGGTCGCCCCGCAGGTGCTGCTCCGGCGCGTAGCGGACCTCGGTGTAGACGACCCCGTCGTCGGCGAGGTCGTCGACGCACTCGCGGGCCACCCGGGCCAGCGCATCGGCGGTCTGCATCACCGCCACCGTGTGCGTGAACGTCTCCAGGTACCGCTCCAGTGCCCCCGAGCCGGCCGACTCGACGAACCACTGCTGCAGCTCGTGCGGGTCGGTCGTCGGCAGCCGGTGGCCGCAGGCGGCGGCGAGCTCGACGACTGTGGCCGGCCGGAGGCCACCGTCGAGGTGGTCGTGCAGGAGCACCGTAGGGGTCGCGGTCACGCCGGCCGCTCGTCGCGGTGCGCGAGGTCGGGGGCGAAGGCGGGGACGCAGACCGCGACGTACTCGGTCTCCGCCGCGCCGGTGGCGTAACGCACCCGCTCCCCCGCGCGGGTCACGATCGACTGGCCGGCTTCGACGACGGTCACCCCAGCCTCGTGCTGCACGTGCACCGCGCCCCGCAGCACCAGTGTGACCTCGTCGAAGTCCGGGGTCTGTGCCGGCTCGCTCCAGCCCGCCGGTGCGGTCATGTGCACGACCGAGACCGCCTCCGTGCCGGTGCTGGCACACCCCACGTGCTCATCGATCACCTTGCCGCCCGGCACCGGGACTCGGGTCGGCCTCGGCAGGTGCTGTGGCATGGGCGGATCCCTTCTCGTTCAGGCGGAGATGCGGTCGATGACCAGCGGCCCCCGCGGCTCCTCGGTCGCACCGACCGCGATGGCGCCCTCCAGCGCCTCCAGCGCACGTGGGAAGCGCACCGGCTCGTCGGCGTGCAGCGTGAGCAGGGGCTGACCGCGCTGCACGGGGTCGCCGGGCTTGGCGTGCAGCTCCACGCCCGCCGCGGCCTGCACCGGGTCCTCCTTGCGCGCCCGGCCGGCCCCCAGCCGCCACGCGGCTACGCCCACGGCGAGCGCGTCGAGGCCCGCGAGTACGCCGGTGTCCGGGGCCGGAACCGTCGTCGTCTCCCTTGCCCGGGGCAGCTCGGCGTCGGGGTCGCCACCCTGCGCGGTGACCATGCGCCGCCACACGTCCATCGCCGAGCCGTCAGCGAGCCGGTCGGCGGGGTCCACTCCGCTGACGCGGGCAGCGCTCAGCATCTCGCGGGCCAGCGCGAGCGTCAGCTCGACGACATCCGGGGGGCCGCCGCCGGCCAGCACCTCCACCGCCTCCCGCACCTCGAGCGCGTTGCCGGCCGTGCGACCGAGCGGCGTGGACATGTCGGTGAGCAGCGCCGCCGTGGAGACCCCCGCCGCGCAGCCGAGCTCGACCATCGTCCGGGCGAGCTCACGGGCGGTGTCGCCGTCCTTGATGAACGCGCCGCTGCCCACTTTGACGTCGAGCACCAGCGCACCGGTGCCCTCGGCGATCTTCTTGCTCATGATCGAGCTCGCGATCAGCGGCACCGACTCCACGGTCGCGGTGACGTCGCGCAGGGCGTACAGCTTGCGGTCGGCTGGTGCGAGGCCCGGCCCGGCGGCGCAGATCACCGCCCCGACGTCCTCCAGCTGGCGCAGCACCGCGGCATGGTCGAGGTCGGCGCACCAGCCAGGGATCGACTCCAGCTTGTCCAACGTCCCGCCGGTGTGGCCGAGGCCGCGCCCGGACAGCTGCGGCACCGCCACCCCGCAGGCCGCGACCAGCGGGGCCAGCGGCAGCGTGATCTTGTCGCCCACACCGCCGGTGGAGTGCTTGTCGGCGGTCGGGCGTCGCAGCGCGCCGAAGTCCAGCCGCTCGCCGGAAGCGACCATCGCCTGGGTCCACCGGCTCGTCTCGCGCCGGGTCATCCCGTTGAACACGATCGCCATCGCCAGGGCTGCCATCTGTTCGTCGGCGACCGAGCCGCGGGTGTAGGCGTCGACGACCCAGTCGACCTGGGCATCGCTGAGCTCTCCGCGGTCACGCTTGACCCGGATCACGTCGACCGCGTCGAACGGCTCACCCATCGCGGTCCTCGCTCGGTCCGCCGCCGAGCCGCGCGAGGTCATCCGCACCGAACGCCCCGGGCAGCACCGCCGACATCGGCGCGACGCCGTCGGGTGTGTCGACCAGCAGGTCGGCGCCGCCGTGCTCCCACAGCAGCTGCCGGCAACGCCCGCACGGCATCAGCCGGCTGCCGGCAGCGTCGCAGCAGGTCACCGCGACCAGCCGTCCTCCCCCACCGGCGTGCAGGGCGGACACCAGACCACACTCGGCGCACAGCGTGACGCCGTACGAGGCGTTCTCCACGTTGCAGCCGGCGACCACCCGACCGTCGTCGACCAGGGCCGCCGCCCCTACGGGGAAGCGTGAGTACGGCGCGTACGCCCGCCGCATCGCCTCCCGCGCGGCCTGCCGCAGCGCGTTCCAGTCCACGTCGGCCACGGCGCTCACCGGGCGGGGTACGGCTGACCGTCGGCGGCCGGCGGCCGCACCCGGCCCACCAGCCCGGCTACCGCGAGGATGGTGGCGACGTACGGCGCCATCAGCATGATGTCGGACGGGATCGCCGTCCCGATGATGCCCAGGAGGGCCTGCATGTTGTCGGCGAACCCGAAGAACAGCGCGGCTCCGAGCGCGCCCAGCGGTGTCCAGCGCCCGAAGATCAGGGCCGCCAGCGCGATGAACCCCTTGCCCGCGGTCATCTGCTCACCGAAGCCACCGACCGCGCCGAGGGTGAAGTACGCACCCCCGAATCCGGCCACCAGCCCGGCCAGCATCACGTTGCGGAACCGTACCCGGTTGACCCGGATGCCGACCGTGTCGGCCGCCTCCGGGTGCTCACCGACCGAGCGCACCCGAAGCCCCCACCGGGTCTTGAACAGACCGAGGTGGATCACCGCGACGATCACGTACATCGCGTAGACGATGACGCTCTGCTGGAACAGCACCGGGCCGAGGAGCGGAATGTCGCTGAGCAACGGCACCGCGATCCGGCTCAACACCCCCGGCGAGTTGTTGCGGGCCGGGTCGGTCGACATGAAGGCGGAGAAGAGGAAGCTGGTCAGCCCGATGACCAGTACGTTCAGCACGACACCGAGGACGATCTGGTCGACCCGATAGCGGATTGCGAACACCGCCAGCAGGGAGCTGACCAGGGCCCCGGCGACCGCCGCGGCCGCGAGCCCGGCGATCAGGTTGCCGGTGCGGCTGGCCACCAGCGCGGACAGGAAGGCACCGGCGAGCAGCTGTCCCTCGATCGCGATGTTGATCACCCCCGCCCGCTCGCACAGCACCCCCGACATGGCCCCGAAGATCAGCGGCACGGCGAGCGCGACCGAGCCCTGCAGCAGCCCGACCAGCGAGATCTCGGTGGAGGTGCGGCCGTGGGACACCGCCCACACGATGAAGGCCAGCACCCAGCAAAGCCCGAACAGGGCCGGCACCACCCACGAGGTGCGGTGGCCGGCGCGGACCTGGGCGAAGCTCCAGCCGGCCAGCGCCGCGCACACCACGCCGAGCAGCAGCGCCGTGGTCTGCGCCGGCAGCTCGAGCGTGGGCAGCCGCACGGGGTCGCTGCGCAACGACAGGTTGAAGCCGGCGGTGGTGGCGTTCGCCGCTCCCAGCCCGAAGCCGAGCAGGGCGAGCAGCCCGAGCGCCGACATGGCGACGACCGGCTTGTAGGACAGCCTCATCCGGACCACCCCGAGCTCATCCGGACCACCCGGAGGTTGCCAGGTCGATGCCCCGAGCGCGGGTGCGGAACCGCAGCACCGCGCGGACCAGCGCCGGCGCGGCGATGAACAGCACGATGAGCGCCTGGATCACCGAGACCACGTCGCGCGGCACCCCGGTCGCGGACTCCATCGAGACGCTGCCGGCGTCGAAGGCTCCGAACAGCAGCCCGGCAAGCACGGTGCCGACCGGCGTGGCGCGGCCGAGCAGCGCCACCGTGATCGCGTCGAAGCCGATGCCCGCGCTGATGCCGGGGGTGAGGTAGCGCTCGGCACCGAGCACCAGCGACGCCCCGGCCAGACCGGTGAAGGCGCCGGCCAGCAGCATCACCGCGACGGTGACCCGGTCGACGTCGATGCCCGCGGTGCGCGCAGCGTGCGGGTTGGCGCCGACCGCGCGGAACTTGAACCCGATCGTGCTCCGCGCGAACACCCACCAGAACAGCGCGGCCGCGCCGAGGACGAGCAGGATCCCCAGGTGCACCCGGAGGTCGCCGGGTAGCCGCGGCAGCGCCGAGGTCTCGGCCACCTCCGGAGAGCGCGGCAGGTTCGACCCACGGCGCTGGAACGGATCGGTGCTCAGCAGGTAGGCGAGCAGGCTGAGCGCGATGTAGTTGAGCATGATCGTGGTGATGACCTCGTGCGCGCCGGTCCTCGCCTTCAGCCAACCGGCGATGCCTGCCCACAGGGCCCCCGCCGCGACGCCGACGGCCACGGCGACCACCAGGTGGAGCAGGACCGGCAGCTGCACGGCGAAGCCGACGTAGCCGGCCGCGGCCGCACCGACGATCATCTGGCCCTCGGCGCCGATGTTGAACAGCCCGGCGCGGAAGGCCGCCGCCACCGCCAGGCCGCCGCCGATCAGCGGGGTCGCCGAGACCAGCGTCTCCGACAGCGGCGCCACCTTGTCGGTGAACGTGGCCCCACCGGGGTCGAACACCGAGCCGGTGAACAGCGCGCCGTAGGCGTCGGCGACGATCCCGGTGGTGGCGCGTACGGCGTCCAGCGGGGCCGCGAAGAAGTAGCCGAACGTGCTGCGGGTGTACTCGTCGGCGACCACGATCAGCACCGCACCGACGAGCAGCGCCAGCGCCAGCGCGCCGAGCGTCGTCAGCAGCGTGCCGGCCGCCAGCTCGCGCCGCAGGGCGCCGGTCGGGGTCTCCGGTGCCGGCGCCGCGGTGTCCGGGGCGGTGCGGGTGCTCACGAGGCCTGCCGCACCGGCGCGCCCGCCATGAGCAGCCCGATGTCCTCGCGCGAGGTGTCCGGTCCGACGATGTCGACGATGCGGCCGTCGTACATCACCGCGATTCGGTCCGCCAGCGCGTAGACCTCGTCGAGCTCGGTCGAGACGATGAGCACGGGCACCCCCTTGTCGCGCTCCTCGACGATGCGGCGGTGCACGAACTCCACGGAGCCGACGTCGAGGCCACGCGTCGGCTGCGCCGCGATGAACAGCTTCAGCGGCCTGGACAGCTCGCGGGCGAGCACGACCTTCTGCTGGTTGCCGCCGGACAGCGTGCCGCAGGCCGTCTCGATCGAGGTGGTCCGGACGTCGAAGGCGCTGATCTGCTGGGCGGCGTTGTCCTTGATGACGTCGGTGCGCAGCGAGATGCCGCGGCAGAACGGCTCTCGGTCGTGCAGGTCGAGCACCAGGTTCTCCGCGACCGTGAACGACCCGACCAGCCCGTCGTGCGTGCGGTCCTCGGGTACGAAGCCCACGCCGGCGTCGAGCACCGCGTCGGTGCTGCGGCCGGCCAGCTCCTCCCCGTCGAGCCGGATCGACCCGGTGACGTTGGCCCGGAGGCCGAGGATCGCCTCCACCAGCTCCGACTGACCGCTGCCCTGCACCCCGGCCAGTGCGAGGATCTCTCCCTGGCGGACGTCGAACGACACGCCTTTCACGACTGTCTGCCCGCGCTCGTCCATGACGGTGAGGTCGTCGACCACGAGCGTCGGCTCGCCGGGCCGGGCGGGGCGCTTGTCCACCGTGAGGCTAACCGCGCGGCCCACCATCGCCGAGGCCAGCTCGGTCTCGCTGGCCGCCGGAGTCGCGGTGCCGACGACCTTGCCGCGGCGGATGATGGTGATCGTGTCCGCGATCGCCTTCACCTCACGCAGCTTGTGCGTGATGAACACGATCGCCGCGCCGTCCTCGCGCAGGGTCCGCATGACGTCGATGAGCTCGTCGGTCTCCTGCGGCGTGAGCACCGCCGTCGGCTCGTCGAGGATCAGCACTCGGGCGTCCCGGACCAGCGCCTTGACGATCTCCACCCGCTGCTGGACGCCCACCGGCAGGTCCTCGACCAGCGCGTTCGGGTCAACCCGCAGGCCGTACCGCTGGGACACCTCGCGCACCCTGGCGGCGGCGCGCCGCCGGTCCAGCCAGCCCAGCGCCGCGGTCGGCTCGGAGCCGAGGACGACGTTCTCGGCGACCGTGAACACCGGGACCAGCATGAAGTGCTGGTGCACCATCCCGATGCCGGCGGCGATGGCGTCACCGGGGTCGGCGAACCGCACCGGCGTGCCGTCGATGCGGATCTCCCCCTCGTCGGGCTGCAGCAGCCCGTACAGCACGTTCATCAGCGTGCTCTTCCCGGCGCCGTTCTCGCCGAGCAGTGCATGGATCTCGCCAGGACGGATCACTAGGTCGACGTGGTCGTTGGCCACCAGGTCGCCGAAGCGTTTGGTGATCCCCCGCAGCTCCAGACTCACCTGACTCCCTTCGTCCGGCAGGGGCCACTCCAGCACGGGGCCGGTCCAGGAGGCGACCTACCGAGCACAGGACGGGTG
>JALYMZ010000349.1 GCA_030773435.1 Actinomycetota bacterium
GTGGTGCAGCGACTGCGCCGCCGCGGCGGGACGACGTTTCGGGCGCTGGCCGGGGACGCGCCGGACACACTCACCATCGTGGCGCGGTTCCTGGCGCTGCTGGAGCTGTTCCGCGACGGCGCGCTGACGTTCGACCAGCCGGCGCCACTGGGGGAGCTGCACGTGCGCTGGACCGGCAGGGCCGACGCCGTGGTGGAGGTCGTCGAGGAGTTCGACGGCGGGACAACCGAGGGGGGCGGGCCGTGACCGACGCCGTCGCCGACCTCAAGCCGGCGCTGGAGGCGGTGCTCATGGTGAGCGACCAGCCGCTGGACGACCACGCGCTCGCCGCCGTGGTAGGGCACCCGCCCAGGCGGGTCGCCGCCGCGCTGGGCGAGCTGGCGGCGGAGTACACCGCACAGGGACGCGGGTTCGACCTGTGCCACACCGGCGCGGGGTGGCGGTTCTACTCCCGAGCTGACCAGGCGGCCGTGGTGGCGCGGTTCGCCCGTGACGGCCGGCCGACGCGGCTCACACAGGCCGCGCTGGAGACACTCGCGGTGGTGGCGTACCGGCAGCCGGTCAGCCGCGGGAGCGTGGCGGCGATCCGTGGTGTCGACGTGGACGCGGTGATGCGGACGCTGGTAGCGCGCGGCCTGGTCGAGGAGGCAGGGCACGACGCGCAGACCGGTGCGGTGCTGTACCGCACGACGACGTACTTCCTCGAGCGCCTCGGGCTCAGCCGGCTGGACGAGCTCCCGCCGCTGGCGCCGCTGCTGCCCGAGCTCGCCGACCTGGAGCCGGACGAGGCCGCGGCACGGTGACTCCGCCGTCCTCGTCGCGGCGCGAACCGCCGGGCGGGGTTCGACTGCAGAAGGTGTTGGCCCGGGCCGGTGTGGCCAGCCGGCGCGCGTGTGAGCAGCTGATGCGCGAGGGCCGGGTCGAGGTGGACGGCGCCGTCGTCACCCGGCTCGGTGCGCGGATCGACCCGCGCACGGCGGTGGTGCGCGTCGACGGGCGCCGGGTCCCGACGCCCGGCGAGCACGTCTACCTCGTGCTCAACAAGCCGCGCGGGGTCGTCAGCACCATGGCCGACCCGCAGGGCCGCCCGACCCTGGCGGCGCTCGTGGCCGACCGTCCCGAGCGGCTGTTCCACGTGGGCCGCCTCGACACCGACACCGACGGACTGATCCTGCTCACGAACGACGGCGAGTTCGCGCACCGGCTCGCCCACCCCTCCTTCGGCGTCCCCAAGACCTACGTCGCGCAGGTCCCGGGACCGGTGCCCGCGCGGGTGGTCCGGCGGGTGCGGGCGGGGGTACTGCTCGACGACGGCCCGGTGCAGCCGGACGGGTTCCGGGTGCTTTCCACCACCGGGTCCCGCGCGGTCGTGGAGGTGGTGCTGCACGAGGGGCGCAAGCACGTGGTGCGCCGGCTGCTGGCGGAGGTCGGTCATCCCGTGCAGCGGCTGGCCCGAACCGCGATCGGCCCGGTGCGGGTCGAGAACCTGGGGCCCGGGCAGCACCGGGAGCTGACGGCAGAGGAGCTCGGGGCGCTGCTGGACGCGGCCGGTCTGTGACGGTCGGCGGGACCATCCGGCGGCGCAGGCTGGGTCGGCCGGCGCCGTGGTCACTAGGGTTGAGCGTCGTACGTCGAGGTGAAGGAGGCCGCCGTGGCGGTGCGCGCGGTACGCGGGGCCACCCAGCTCGACCGGGACGAGCGCGAGCACCTGCTGCACCGAGTCGGTGAGCTGGTCCGGGTCGTGATGGAGTGCAACGACCTCACCGCCGACGACGTCGTCAGCATCGTGTTCACCGCGACCGACGACCTGACGTCGGACTATCCGGCGTACGCCGCCCGCACGATCGGACTCGTCGACGTGCCGCTGCTCTGCGCGCGTGAGGTCGACGTCGACGGCGGCATGCCGAGGGTGGTCCGGCTGCTGGCGCACGTGGAGACGGATCGCGCCCGCGACGAGATCACGCACGTCTACCTGCACGGTGCGGCCGCGCTGCGCCGCGACCTCACGCACGTCCGCGCGATCCCCGACCCACCGGCGCCTGCCGGCGGTGGGCACGAGGCGCGCGAGTGACCGCGACCGGGCCCGGGTCCGGCCTGGTCCTGATCGTCGGCACCGGCCTGATCGGCACCTCCGTAGGGCTGGCGCTGCGGCGACGCGGCGTGCCGGTGCACCTGCGCGACGCTACGCCGGCCGCGGCGAACCTGGCGGCGTCGCTG
>JALYMZ010000350.1 GCA_030773435.1 Actinomycetota bacterium
GGTGCGGACTGCGGCGGACGCGGCGAAGCCGGCTCACCGGCTGTCTCCCACGTCGAGCCGCTCCTCCACCGGCCCCGACACGCGCTGCCGCCCCGCCGCCGGCGCCCGGTGCTGCAGCTGGCGACGCAGCAGCGCCCGGCCGCGGTGGATACGGGACCGCACCGTGCCGACCTTCACGTCGAGCACCTCGGCGATTTCGTCGTACGTCAGACCCTCGACGTCGCACAGCACCACGGCGGCCCGGAACTCCGGTGGCAGCGTGGCCAGGGCCCGCTCCACGTCGGAGTCGAACAGCTGGTCGTGCAGCGCCCGCTCTGGGGTGGGTCCGCTGCCTGGCAGTCGCTGGTCGGCGTCGTCGCCGAGCGAGTCGAACCGGATGCGGCGCCGACGCCGTGCCTGGTCGAGGAACAGGTTCGTGGTGATCCGGTGCAGCCAGCCCTCGAACGTGCCGGGGGTGTAGGCGGGCAGCGACCGGAAGACGCGGACGAAGACCTCCTGGGTGAGATCCTCGGCGTCGTGTGCGTTGCCGGTGAGCCGGTAGGCCAGCCGGTAGACGCGGGCCGAGTGCACGCGCACGACCTCGTCCCACGACGGTGGCGTCCAGTCGCTCGGGGTCCCCGGCGTCGGAGGGAGGTACACGCTGACCACCCCTCCTGCTCCGGCGACCCCTGCTCGGCAGGTACGCACGGTGACCGGCATCTCGCTCCTGACGACGGCAATCGTACGTCGGGATCAACGTCTGGGGCCTGCGCACCGTTCCTGCTGTGGCCGTCACCGTCTCGTGCTGGGTGGCGCCGGGGAACCACTAGGCTCTCGTCTGTTCGCTGGAGGGACTCGGCCGCGAGCCGGGTCGCACACCCGAGGAGGTCGTCATCGCCACCGGGATCAAGCCCGCGTCGTGGATGTACGCCGAGCAGTTCGTCGCCGAGGACGAGGTGTTGGCCGCCGCCAGGTCACGGGCACAGGAGGTCGGGGTCAGGCCGATCGGCTCCGGCGGTGGCGCGGTGCTGCGGTTCCTCGCCGCGCTGCTGGAGGCCCACGCCGTCGTCGAGGTGGGCACCGGCACCGGCGTCTCCGGGCTGTGGCTGCTGCGCGGCATGTGCGGCGACGGCGTGCTCACCTCGGTGGACCTGGAGGCCGAGCACCAGCGGCTGGCCAAGCAGTCGTTCAGCGACGGCGGCATCGCGTCGCAGCGGGTGCGGCTCATCGCCGGCGCCGCGCTCGACGTGCTGCCCCGGCTCACCGACGGCCACTACGACCTGGTGTTCTGCGACGGTGACAAGAAGGAGTACGGCGACTACCTCACCGAGGCGCTGCGGCTGCTGCGCCCCGGCGGCGTCGTGGCGTTCGACAACGCCTTGTGGCACGACCGGGTCGTCGACCCGGCGCAGCGCGACGCGGAGACCGTAGCGGTCCGCGAGCTCGGTCGACGGGTCGTCGACGACGAGTCGCTGGTGTCCATGCTGCTGCCTGTCGGCGACGGCCTGCTGGTCGCGCAGAAGCGCTGAGCAGCCGCCGCCTCAACCAGCTCCGAGACCGGCCGTTCCGAGACCGGCCGTTCCGACACCGGCCGTTCCGACACCGGCCAGCGGGTCAGCCGTCTCCAGCCAGTGCAGCAGCGCCCGGGCGCCGAAGCCGGTCGGCCCTTGCGACCACTCGAACCGGTCCTCGGGGGCGTCGCCGACGCTCGCCACGTCCAGGTGCGCCCACGGCAGCCCGCCGGTGAACGGTTCCAGGAACAGCGCCGCGGTGATCGAGCCCGGTCCGCCGGGAGCGTTGTTGGCGTCGGCGACCGGCGACTCCAGCAGGTCCTCGTAGTCGGCGGCCAGCGGCAGCCGCCACAGTGGTTCGCCGGCCGCGGTCCCGGCGCTGAGCAGCGCCTCGGCCAGCGCGTCGTCGGTGGCGTAGAGCCCGCCGAGGGAGAAGCCCAGCGCCGTCTTCACCGCGCCGGTCAACGTCGCGACGTCGACGACGGCGTCCGGGCGAAGCTCGGCGACGGCGTAGGCGAGGGCGTCCGCGAGCACCAACCGCCCCTCGGCGTCGGTGTTGAGCACCTCGCTGGTGCGGCCGTTGTAGTGCCGGACCACGTCCCCGGGCCGCAGGGCCGAGCCGCTCACCGAGTTCTCCGCCGCCGCCACCAGCCCGGTCACCCGCAGCGGCACGTCGAGGTCGGGCAGCGCCGCCATCGTCGCCAGCACCACCGCGCCACCGGTCATGTCCCGCTTCATGTTCACCATGAACTCGCGCGGCTTGATCGACAACCCGCCGGTGTCGAACGTGATTCCCTTGCCGACCAGCACCACGTGCGCCGCCTGCCGACCCGTCCGCCGGGGGGTGTAGTCGAGCCGGATCAGCCGCGGTGGTGACACCGACCCCTGACCCACGCCGAGCAGCCCGCCGAAGCCGTCGGCGGCCAGCGCCTCCTCGTCCCAGACCCGACGCTCGAGTCCGGCCTCCGCGGCCAGCTCCGCGGCCCATTCGGCCAGTACCTCGGGGTTCTTCTCGTTCGACGGCGTGATCGCCATCGCCCGGGCCCGCCAGCCGGCCCGGGCCGTGGCCAGGCCGCGTTCCAGCGCGTCGGCACGCGCGTTCCCATCGGACAGGGCCAGCACGACGCGTTCGGCCGGTGTCCACTCCGGCCCGGTGGAGCGCCGGTGGAACCCGAACGACCCGAGCACAAGCCCCTCGACGTACGCGCGAAGGCCGGCGTCGTCGGCCACGGCGGTGACCGACGACGCGACCAGGCCGTGGCCCCGGCTGCCGCGGGCCACCGCCGCGCCGGCACGCCGCAGATCCGTCGTACTCCCTGAGCCCACCCCGACGAGCAGCACCCGCTGCAGCGCGCCGCCGTCGAGGACCGGATACTCCACCACCTCGCCGGCTGCGCCACCGACCTGCGCGCGGTCCAGCAGCAGCAGCAGGTCCGTGCCCAGCCGCTGCCGCATCGCATCGGCGCCCGCGCCAAGGCTCAGCCCGTCGGCGTCGCAGGTGACCGGGAGCGCCACCACGTCCGCGCCGTCGACGTCCAGCGGACCCGACGCGGCCAGGCTGACCTGTGGCGGCGCGACCTGGGGCGGCGCGACCTGAGGCGGCACGGAACGGCTCCTTGCTACGTCGGTGCGGGGACGGCCACAGACTAGGGCCCCGGCGGCACGGCGCCACCGGGGCCCTCGGCGTCGAGGAGCGGTCGGGGAACGGGTCAGGTGACGACGGCCTTGAGCGCGTCACCGAGCTCCGTCGCCTCCGCGGCGTTGAGCTCGACGACGAGCCGCCCGCCACCCTCGAGCGGCACGCGCATCACGATGCCTCGCCCCTCCTTGGTGACCTCCATCGGACCGTCGCCCGTCCGCGGCTTCATCGCCGCCATCCGCGCACCCCTTCCTCTGTGTAGGTCGCCACGACCCGTCACGTCCACGCCAGTGGACGTCTCGCGGCGGCCCTGTATCGGCGCCCATTATCCCCTACCGGCCGGTCGCGACTGTGCGCCACGCGTCGACGACGCCCCGCCACCGGCTGCGGCCGGTGCGGCAGACTTCGCCGTGTGCATGCCCGATCGGCCCTCTTCGACCTGTACGGCGATCACCTGCGTGCACGCGGAGGTCATGCGACCGTCGCGGCGCTCATCCGGCTGCTCGCCGCGCTCGACATCGCCGCACCGGCGGTGCGTACCGCGGTGTCGCGGATGGTCCGTCAGGGCTGGCTCGATCCGGTGCGCCTGGACGCCGGCCCCGGGTACGCGCTGACACTGCGGGCGCGGCGCCGCCTGGACGAGGCGGCGGTCCGGATCTACCGGACCCGGGCGAACTCCTGGGACGGCCGGTGGGACGTGCTGGTGCTGCGGCCGGTCCGGCAGCGCAGCGCCCGTGACCGGGTTCGCACCGGGCTGACGTTCTTCGGCTACGCGCCCCTGTCCGACAGCACCTGGATCAGCGCGCACGCCTCCGACGAGGCGGCGGGCGTGCTCGCTGCGGAGTCGGTGCGGTGGCACCGGTTCCGGTCCGAGCTGGAGGGCGACCCCGTCCGGCTCGCGGCGACGACCTGGGACCTTGGCGCGTTGGCTGCCGCCTACGAGCGCTGGTGCCTGGAGGGGCAGCGGACCGTCGCCGCGGTCGGGGGGACCCCGGACGACGAGCAGGCGTTCGCCGTCCGGTCGCGGCTGCTGCACGAGTGGCGCAAGTTCCTCTTCACCGACCCCGGGCTGCCCCGGGAGCTGCTGCCGGCAGTGTGGCCGGGAGAGCGCGCTGCGCAGTTCTTCGACCGCGAGGCCGCGCGGCTGCTACCGGCGGCCCGGCGTTTCGTCGACAGCTGCCTGCAGGGCGGCACCGACCGTGCTCCGGCTCCCGCCACGACCGGTTGCCTGCCGGCGCGCCCGACCGGCGGCGCGCCCCCCGCTTCCCAGGCCGACTTGGGGGCGCAGTCCCCAACCCACGCCGCCCCGCCTGTCCCACGCCGCTCCGACGGAGGAACGCGATGACCCAACCGGTCACCTACGCGGTCGACGACCGCGGCGTCGCCCGCGTCACCCTGGCCCGGCCGGAAGCACTGAACTCGCTGGACCTGGCGACCAAGGAGGCGTTGACGTCCACCGTCGCGCGCGCCGCCGGTGACGCCGCGGCGCGCGTCGTCGTGATCACCGGCAGCGGGCGGGCGTTTTGTGTCGGCCAGGACCTGCGCGAGCACGCCGCGAACCTGCAGACCGAGCCGCCGGAGGAGGTGTGGGCGACGGTGCCCCGGCACTTCAGCGCGATTGCGCGGACGATCGCCACCATGGCGAAGCCGGTGGTGGCCGCGGTGAACGGGGTGGCGGCCGGGGCCGGGGCGTCCATTGCGTTCGCATGCGACTTCCGGCTGCTGGCCGACACCGCCACGTTCAACCTCGCCTTCACCGGCATCGGGCTGTCCTGCGACACCGGCGCGTCGTGGACGCTGCCGCGGCTCGTCGGCCACGCGCGCGCCGTCGAGCTGCTCATGCAGCCGCGCACGATCGGCGCCGCCGACGCGGTCGACCTCGGGCTCGCGACCCGCGTCGTACCAGCCGGCGAACTGGATGCGGCGGTCGACGAGCTCGCCGGCCGGCTGGCTGCGGGGCCGACCGTCGCCTTCGGCGCGGTGCGTCGGGCGCTCGCGTACGCCGCGACGCATCCGCTGGACGACACGCTTGCCTACGAGGGGCAGCTGATGGCGCTCACCGGGGCCACCGAGGACCACCGGCGTGCGGTCCGCGCCTTTCTGGCCAAGCAGCGCCCGGAGTTCCATGGCCACTGAGCGCGCCGGCACCCCCGGCCGTGCCTTCGGCCCCGTCACCGCACCGCCTT
>JALYMZ010000351.1 GCA_030773435.1 Actinomycetota bacterium
CCTGGGGACTGTCGGCCCGTGACCTGGTCAGGGTCGCGGCCGGCGTGCTCGGCGGCAGCGGCGGCGGCAAGGACGACATCGCCCAGGGCGGTGGCGTCGACATGAGCCGGATCGACGAGGCGTTGCGGCAGGTCAGGCATGCGGTCGGTCAACGGGTCACCGCCGCGTGAGGGGATGGATGGCCGCCGTACGCGCCGGAGTCCGCGTCGCCCTCGACCTCGGTGACGCGCGCATCGGCGTGGCCCGCTGCGACGCCGCGGGCCTGCTCGCCGTACCCGCTGAGACGGTGCCGCGGGGACCGGGAGACCTGCAGCGTGTCGCCGAGCTGGTGCGGGCGGCGGAGGCGGTCGAGGTAGTGGTGGGGCTGCCGCGGTCACTGTCGGGCGCTGAGGGCTGGGCGGCGGCCGCGGCGCGTGCGACCGCGGCCGAGATCGCCCGCCTGGTCGCGCCCGTACCGGTGCGCCTGGTCGACGAGCGGTTGACCACGGTGACCGCCGAGCGGATCCTGCGCGACCGTGGCCGGACCGGCCGGCGACGGCGCGCCGTGGTGGACCAGGCGGCCGCGGTGGTGATCCTGCAGCATGCGCTGGACAGCGAGCGGGCCACCGGGTCCGCCCCGGGCGAGATCCTGGAGCCGAGGGCACCGTGAGTGACGTGGGACTGGGCATGGAACAGCGCGGCGAACGGCCCGACTCCCGGCGTGGCAGTCCCCGACGCGGGCGGTTCGCCGGCTGCCTGGCCGTGCTGATCGCGCTGGCCGTGGTGGTGGGCGCCGGTGTCTTCGTCGTCGTGCAGGGACGGGCGTGGCTGCAGGACCGGTTCTCGCCGGCGCCGGACTACGAGGGTGACGGGCGTGGCTCCGTGCTGGTCCAGGTGCAGGAGGGAGACACCTCCACGCAGATCGCGTCGAGGCTGCGCGCGCGGGGGGTGATCGCCAGCGAGGAGGCGTTCGTGGACGTGGCGCGTGACGACGAGCGAGCCTCGACGATCCAGGTCGGCTTCTACGACATGGCGCGGCGGATGAGCGCCCAGAGCGCGTTCGAGCGGCTGATCGACACCGACTTCCTCGTGCAGAGCGTCGTGGCCATCCCGGAGGGATGGACGGTGGAGCAGATCCTGCACCGGCTGGCCGACGACACCCGGCTGTCGCGCCGGGAGGTGCGCCGCGCCGCCGCCGCGCCGGAGCGGCTGGACCTGCCGAAGTACGCCGGCGGCGACCTCGAGGGCTACCTGTTCCCGGCGACGTACCAGTTCCCGCCGCGGCTGACCGCACGCCAGGCGCTGTCGGCGATGGTCCAGCGTTTCACCGAGACCGCCGAGCGGCTGAAGCTGGACTCCCGGGCGCAGGAGGTCGGCCTGTCGCCGGCGAAGGTGGTGACCGTGGCGAGCATCGTGCAGTCGGAGGTACGCCGGGCCGAGGACATGCCGCGGGTCGCCCGGGTCCTGTACAACCGGCTCGACGCCGGCATGCGGCTGCAGATGGACTCCACCGTGCACTACGCCGTGGGACGCTCCGGTGGCGTGACCACCAGCGACGACGAGAGGGCGGTCAGGTCGCCGTACAACACGTACCGACACGAGGGGCTCCCACCCGGCCCGATCAGCGCCCCCGGAGAAGCGGCCCTCGCCGCGGCGCTCGAACCGGCCAAGGGGGACTGGCTCTACTTTGTCACCGTGAACCTGCGCACCGGCGAGACCGCGTTCGCGGCGAGCGCCGAGGAGCACGACGCCAACGTCGCGCAGTTCCGGCAGTGGTGCTTGGCCCATCCCGGCCGGTGCTGACCCGCTGCGGCGTGCTCGGCAGCCCCGTCGCGCACTCCTTGTCGCCGGTGCTGCACACCGCCGCGTACCGGGCTCTGGGGCTGGACTGGACGTACACCGCGCACCAGATCGACGAGGCGGGGCTCGCTGCGTTCCTCGACGGCCTCGACGCGTCGTGGCGAGGACTGTCGCTGACGATGCCGCTGAAGCGCGCCGTGATCCCGTTGCTCGACGGCATGTCCGACGTCGCCGCAGCCGCGCAGGCCGTCAACACGGTGCTGCTGGAGCGGGACGGTCGCCGCGTTGGCGACAACACCGACGTGGGCGGCATGGTCAGCGCGGTGCGGGAACGGACGTCGGCGCAGATCGGGTCCGCGGCGGTGCTCGGCGCCGGCGCCACGGCGCGGTCCGCGGTGGTCGCGCTGGCGCAGCTGGGCTGTCGCGCGGTGCGGCTG
>JALYMZ010000352.1 GCA_030773435.1 Actinomycetota bacterium
GCCGGCGCAGGAAGTCGGGGTCGTCGTCGGGGGCGACGACCCGGCGCTGCGGCCGGGGCGGCCCTGGCCGGCCCCGCTGCGGACGACCCCACACCAGCCACGCCAGCGGTCCGGCCAGCGGCGCCAGCACGATGAGGACCGCCCACGCCGAGCGCGGCAGCGCTCGTACCGTGCCGGCGCGCGACTGCCCCAGGTCGACGAGGCAGTAGATCGCCAGCACGACGGGCAGGATCACGATCAACGCCTTGAGCATCATGCCTCCCAGGTTCCAGCGTAGATCGCCCTCGAAGCCGCCGGGCAGCCGATGACCGTGTCCGGTACGGTGCCAGCCGATGACGAATCCCGCCGCTGGGCCGAGCAGCGGCCACCCCTTGGTGGAGCTCTCCGACATCGAGCAGGCGGCGCAGCGGATCGCCGGCGTGGTGCTGCGCACCCCGCTGCTCCCCGCCCGCTGGGCGGTCGCCGGCTCGCCGTTGTGGCTCAAGCCCGAGTCGCTGCAGGCCACCGGAGCCTTCAAGCTGCGCGGCGCGACCAACGCGGTGGCACGCCTGGCGACGCACCCCGGCGCGTCCGGCGTCGTCACGCACTCGTCGGGCAACCACGCGCAGGCAGTCGCCTACGCGGCCCGTCGGGCGGGGATCCCGGCGACGGTCGTGATGCCGGACGTCGCCGCCCCGGGCAAGGTGGAGGCGACGCGTGCCCTGGGTGCCGACGTCGTGCTCGTTGCGGCCGCCGAGCGGGAGTCGGCGGCACGGGCGGTGGTGGAGAGTCGTGGGGCAGTGCTGGTGCCGCCGTACGACCATCCGGACGTGATCGCCGGCCAGGGGACGGTCGGGTTGGAGATCGTCGCGGACCTGCCTGACGTGGACACCGTGCTGGTTCCGGTCAGTGGCGGCGGTCTCGTCGCCGGTGTCGCGACCGCGGTGAAGGTGCTGCGGCCGCAGGCGCGGGTGGTCGCCGTCGAGCCGGAGCTGGCGGGGGATCTGGCCGAGAGCATGGCGCGCGGGCGGCGGGTGCGGTGGAGCGAGGAGCAGACCCACCGCACGATCGCGGACGGGCTGCGGGTCCCCTCCGTCGGCGCGCTGCCGTGGGAGCACATCCGGGCCTACGTCGACGAGGCGGTCACCGTGACCGAGGACGCGATCCGCACGGCCATGCGCCGGCTCGCGCTCGGGTCGCGGTTGGTGGCCGAGCCGAGCGGTGCGGTCGCCACCGCGGCGTACCTGTCGAGCGTCGGCACCCGCGACCTGGGCCGCACGGTGGCGGTGGTCTCCGGCGGCAACGTCGCCGCGGCCCTGCTCCGCGAGGTGCTCGCCGCTGACTAGGCTGGCCGGGTCCTGTCTCGGCGGCCGCATCAGGGTTCCCGTGAAGTCCTTCCTGCTGTACACCGTCGCCCGGCTGGCGGTGTTCCTCCTCTGCTGGGGGCTGGTCTGGCTGGTGTCCTCGCCGTGGCTGGAGTGGAACGACGTCACCGCGCTGTGGACGGCGCTGGTCGCGGTGGTGGTGTCCGGCGTCGTGTCGTACGTCGTGCTGCGGCCGCTGCGCGAGCGGATGGCGCTGGAGGTGCAGGCCGGCTCGGTGCGGATGCGGGCACGGTACGACGCAGCGCGGCGGCGCGAGGACGTCGATGACTGAGCCGGCTCGCTGCGCGGACGTCGACCGGTGCCGGCCGGAGACGCGGGCGTGGGTCGACGACGCGATCAGACGTGTCGACGCCGACGCCAACCGCAGCGCCGACACGCACCTGCACGTGTTCCCGCTACCGGCGGACTGGGGCGTCCAGCTGTACCTCAAGGACGAGTCCGTCCATCCGACCGGGAGCCTGAAGCACCGGCTGGCCAGGTCGCTGTTCCTGTACGGGCTGTGCAACGGCTGGATCCGTGAGGGTACGACGGTCATCGAGGCGTCGTCGGGGTCGACCGCGGTCAGCGAGGCGTACTGCGCACGGCTGCTGGGACTGCCGTTCATCGCGGTCATGCCGAGGACCACCAGCTGCGAGAAGGTCGAGCTCATCGAGTTCTACGGCGGGCGGTGCCACCTGCTCGACGACCCGGGCGCGCTCTACGCCGAGGCCCGACGGCTGGCCGCCGACTGCGGCGGTCACTTCCTCGACCAGTTCACCTACGCCGAGCGGGCCACCGACTGGCGCGGCAACAACAACATCGCCGAGTCGATCTTCGACCAGCTGGCATGTGAGGAGCACCCGGTGCCGGACTGGGTGGTGGTCGGGGCCGGCACCGGCGGCACCAGCGCCACGATCGGCCGCTACGTGCGGTACCGGCGGCTGTCCACGCGGGTCTGCGTGGTCGACCCGGAGAACTCGGCGTTCTTCCCGGCCTGGCTCGACGGTGACGCCGACGTGCGCACCGGGGCCGGTTCACGCATCGAGGGGATCGGGCGACCCCGCGTGGAGCCGTCGTTCCTGCCCTCGGTGGTCGACCGCATGATCAGCGTGCCCGACGCGGCGACCGTCGCCGCGATGCGGTGGTGCTCGTCGGTCACCGGCCGGCTGGTCGGCGGGTCCACCGGCACCAACATGTGGGGAGCGCTGCGGCTGGTCGCCGAGATGCGGGCCGCGCGGTGCCGCGGCAGTGTGGTGACGCTGCTCTGCGACGGCGGCGACCGCTACGCCCAGACCTACTACAGCGACGCGTGGGTGCGCGAGCAGGGGCTGGACCTGGCGCCGTACGCACGGACGTTGCGGCGGTTCTGGCAGACCGGGGCCTGGGACGAGCCGCCCTGAGCGGACCTCATCCGTCCAGGTCCAACTGCAGCGGCACCACCCTGGCCAGCCGGAGGAAGTCGTGGTCCGCGGTGAGCAGCACGGCGGCGCTGTGCAGCGCGATCGCGGCGATCATGCAGTCGACCAACCCTCGCGGTGTGCGTCCGACCGCACGGCAGCGGCGGTAGATCCGCGCGGCACCCTGGAAGTCGACCACCGGATCGGAGGGGATCCAGCGGAACGATCTGAGCAACCGCGCAGCTCGCCGGCACGCTCGTCGTCGCGCGCGCCGGCGAGGACCTCCATCGGGACCGGCTCCGTGGCCG
>JALYMZ010000353.1 GCA_030773435.1 Actinomycetota bacterium
CCGGGCCGCCCTGCACCGGCATGTCGGCGCCGAACCTGTCGCCCCCGAGTGCGACACTCAAGACGTGAGCGCAGCCTGATGCTCACCAGGCCGCCACCGAAGTTCCACGAAGCTCGGGACATTCTCGGTACACGGCGCTCGCCGAGCATGGATCCATGCGGCCCGAGGAGCTGGCCGCGGCGTCCGGGACCCATCCGCGCTACGCCTTCGAATGGCTGCAACAGCAAGCAGTCACCGGGCTCCTCAGCGTCGAGGGCGACCGGTTCTCCTTGCCGCCCGCCACGGCCGAGGTCCTCACCGACCAGCACAGCCTGGCTTATCTATCGCCGCTCGGCCGGATGTTCATGGCGGCAGCGGAGCAGATGCCCGCCCTCCTCGAGGCCTACCGCACCGGCGGAGGCGTCAGCTGGTCACAACTCGGCGCCGACGCCCGCGAATCCCAAGCCGACATGAATCGACCGTGGTACGAACACCAGCTCGCCCCCGCCCTCGCGTCGGTTCCCCGCGTGCATGAGCTGCTGAGCCGCACCGGCGCGGAGGTCCTCGACGTCGGCTGCGGCGCCGGGTGGTCGAGCATCGCGCTGGCCAAGGCCTGCCCCACCGCGCGGATCAGTGGCTGGGACGTCGACGCGCCCTCGGTGGACCTCGCTCGGCACAATGCCGGACAGGCCGACGTGGCGGATCGGGTGCGGTTCCACCGCGGCGACGCCGCCGAGCTGCCTCGTGAGCGCTTCGACGTAGCTTTCGCCTTCGAGTGCATCCATGACATGCCGCAACCGGTGGAGGTGCTGGCCGCCGTCCGCCGCAGCCTGAAACCCGGCGGCTGCCTCGTGGTCATGGATGAGGCAGTCGCAGAGCACTTCACCGCCCCCGGGGACGACCTGGAGCGCCTCATGTACGGGTTCAGCCTGCTGGTGTGCCTCCCCGACGGGATGTCCCACCAGCCCAGCGTGGGGACAGGGACCGTGATGCGGCCGGCGACCTTGGAGCGGTACGCGCGCAAGGCGGGATTCGGCCATATGACGGTGCTGCCGATCGAGGAGTTCGGGTTCTGGCGGTTTTACGCCCTGGAGGGCTGAAACATCGCCGGCGTTCTGCTCACCGGGCTCCCGGTTCCTCGGCGGTCACACCCTCACTGCGCTGGTCGACGGCGGGCACGACGTTCGGGCTCTCCTGCGGTCCCGGGAACGCCTGACCACGAACCGCGTGACTTGGGGATCGATGCGGTGGCTGCTGCGATCGAGGTCGTTGAGGCTGAGATGACCAATGCGGCGGCGGTGAAGGGAAACTGCCACCGGCGATGACGCGGTGATCCATGCGGCTGCGACGTTCTCGTTCAAGAGGGCGGACACGGCGCGTATGCGCGCGGAGCAGGCCACGGGGACCCGCACGGTTCTGGAGGCGGTCGCCGCGCGGGCTGCCGCGCAGCGGTGCACGTCTCCTCCACGGTTGCGTTGAACCGGCCCGGCGGCGCGGTGCTGGACTCCACCAGTCCGCTCGGCCCGGGCCTCGGGCCATACAGCGCCAGCAAGGTCGCCTCCGAGGACGTCGCCCGCGTACTGTGAGACGCCGGAGCGCCGGCGAAGACGCAGGTGACCGGACGCCGGCTGCCGGCCAAGGTGGTTCCACCCGGTCTCGTGGAGGCCACCGCGATGCCGAAACACCTAACCGGGTGACGGTCCTTCCCGGCGCCGTGGCAGGCATCCGGTGTCGGCTGCGCCAACCCCGTGGACGCGTGTGCGACGATCCGCGACCTTGGCATCAGGCCGCGCGCGGTCGCGGACTCCTTCGCTGACACCGTGCGCTGGCTGGTGCTCAAGGGGCCGCTCGAGGGATGCGCCGGAACTGCACCATTGTCATCTCAACTGAACGGTATTGGGGCTAGCCGCCGCCCGGCGCGGATCCGTCTCCGTCGACCCGCTCACGGACCGGGACTGTCTCCCGCAGGAAACCACGAGCGGTGAGGAAGTCGGCGAGGCTGTGCTTGTGCTCGCCGCAGGCCAACCAGGTCTTGCGCCGGTCGAGGGTGTGCAGCCGGGGGTTGTTCCAGTGCAGCTGCCAGAGCGCCGCGGCTCGGCACCCGCGGGCTGAACACACCGGAACATCGTCGGGCGGCGGTGGTCCCGGCATCTACGCCTGGCTGCCGTCGTCGCCCGAGCCAGGCGGCGGCCCCGGCTCGAGCATGCGTCGGGAGGTGTCGACGAAGGACCCCGGTCCGTCCGGGTCCGCGGCCGAGCCGGCGTTGGCGACCACCACCGCGATGTAGGGCAGCACGAACGCGGCCGCGATGAACACCCAGCGCAGCCAGCCGGTGGTGACCACGGCCAGCAGGAAGCAGGCCGTGCGCACGCCCATGGACAGCAGGTAGCGGGTCTGCCGGGCGTGGACGTCGGCGCTGTGGCCGGTGCGCGCGCTGGTGATCCGCACCGGAGCGCCCCGGGAGGCCGTCCGGCCGCCGGCCTTGGGAGTGCGCATGAGTCCACCGTACGCGCCGCCGGTCACCCCGCCGGTGCCTTGGGCGAGGATGGGCGCCGTCCCCACCACGCACACGGAGGCATCGATGGCCAGCCGCACCTACCGCGTCACCGAGATCGTCGGCACGTCGCCGGACGGCGTCGACCAGGCGATCCGCAACGGACTCGCCCGAGCGAACCGGACCCTGCGGCACCTGGACTGGTTCGAGGTGGTCCAGGTCCGCGGGCACGTGGTGGACGGCGAGGTCGAGCACTTCCAGGTCACGATGAAGCTGGGGTTCCGGCTCGAGGACGACTGACTCCGCGGCCGCGCCGGCGCCAGTCCGAGCCGGGCGCCGCGGTTCGGCGTACCCATGTCGTAGGCGGGTAGCGTCCCTCGCGACAGGAGCCGGACGGCACGGCTCGGGCGCGCGGAGGAGGCGACGTGGGCAGGTCGGTCCTGGTCACCGGCGGCAACCGGGGCATCGGCCGGGCGGTCGCGGAGGCGTTCCGGGCCGGCGGGGACGACGTCGCGGTGACGTACCGCAGCGACGCGCCGCCCGACGGGCTGCTCGCCGTACGCTGCGACGTCACCGACGCCGAGGCCGTCGACCGCGCGTACGCCGAGATCGAGGCGGCGCACGGGCCCGTGGAGGTGCTGGTGGCGAACGCCGGCATCACCCGCGACACGCTGCTGCTGCGCATGAGCGACGAGGACTGGGCCAGTGTCATCGACACCAACCTCACCGGCTCCTTCCGGGTGGCGAGACGCGCCGCGCGCGGCATGCTGAGGCTGCGCCGCGGTCGCATCGTGCTGGTGTCGTCGGTCGTCGGGCTGCTGGGGTCCGCCGGCCAGGTGAACTACGCCGCGAGCAAGGCGGGGCTCGTCGGCATGGCCCGGTCGATGGCGCGCGAGCTGGGCAGCCGTGGCATCACCGCCAACGTGGTCGCCCCGGGGTTCGTGGAGACGGACATGACCGCGCAGCTGCCGGCGGAGCAGCGCGCCGGCTACCTGCAGGCGATCCCGCTGCAACGCTACGCGGCGCCCGCCGAGGTCGCCGGCGTCGTGCACTGGCTGGCGTCCGAGCACGCCGCCTACATCACCGGGGCGGTGGTACCGGTGGACGGCGGGCTCGGCATGGGGCACTGAGGCGAGGGGACTCTCGTGGGAATCCTTGACGGCAAGCGCATCCTGGTCGCCGGTGTCACCACCGACGCCTCCATCGGCTACGCGGTCGCCCGCGTCGCCCAGCAGCACGGCGCACAGGTGGTCGTCTCGAACTTCGGCCGCGCGCTTGCCATCACCCGCCGGGTCGTGCGCCGGCTGCCACACGAACCTCCGGTCCTCGAGCTCGACGTCACCGACGAGGACCACCTCGCGACCCTGGTGGAACGTCTCGGTGACCACGTGGAGGGGTTGGACGGCGTCGTCCACTCGATCGCGTTCGGCAACCCCGAGACCATGCTCGGTGGCCGCTTCCTCACCGCGCCGTGGGACGACGTCGCCCAGTCCCTGCAGGTGTCGGCGTACTCGCTGAAGTCGCTGGCGGTGGCCTGCCGCCCGCTGCTGCAGCGCGGGTCGTCGATCGTCGGGCTGACGTTCGACGCGACGGTGGCCTGGCCGGCGTACGACTGGATGGGCGTGGCCAAGGCCGGCCTGGAGTCGTGCAGCCGCTACCTGGCCCGTGACCTGGGGCCGGACGGCATCCGGGTCAACCTGGTGTCCGCCGGACCGCTGCGGACGCTGGCGGCCCGCGCCATCCCCGGCTTCGACCAGCTCGAGTCGCGGTGGGCCGACCGGGCGCCGCTGGGCTGGGACCAGAGCGACCACGACCCGACCGCGCGGGCGGTGGTGGCGCTTCTCAGCGACCTCTTCCCCGCGACCACCGGTGAGATCGTGCATGTCGACGGCGGCTTCCACGCGATGGGCCTGTGACCCGGCCGCATGCTCAGAGCGGTGGCGCTGGGGTCGCGACGCCGGCGGCGGCGTCCGCGGCCTCGATGTCCTCGCGGCTGATCCCGAGCAGGTACGCGATCGTGTCGAGGTACGGCACGCTCACCGCCGCGTCGGCGGCCGCGCGGACCGCAGGCTTGGCGTTGAACGCGATCCCCAGGCCGGCGGTGGCGAGCATGTCCAGGTCGTTCGCGCCGTCCCCGATCGCGATGGTGTGGCTGAGCGGTACGCCGGCGTCGGCGGCGAAGCGCCGCAGGGCGGCCGCCTTGCCGGCCCGGTCCAGCACCGGCCCCACCAGCCGTCCGGTCAACCGCCCGTCGACCACCTCCAGCTCGTTCGCCGCGGCGTAATCGATGCCCAGGTCAGCGGCGATCCGGTCGGTCACCTGCCGGAACCCGCCGCTGACCACGGCGAAGCGGTAGCCGAGGCGCTTCAGCGTCCGCACCAGGGTCCGTGCGCCCGGCGCCAGCCGCACCGCGGTGACGACGGCGTCGAGCTGGCCGGCCTCCAGCCCCTTCAGCGTGGCGACCCGCGCGCGCAAGGACTCGGCGAAGTCGATCGCACCGGTCATCGCCTGCTCGGTCAGCTCCGCGACCTCGGCGGCGGCTCCGGCCCGCTCGGCGAGCATCTCGATCACCTCGCCCTGTACCAGCGTGGAGTCGACGTCGATGACCAGCAGTCGCTGGCCGTGCCGCGACAAGCCAGCCGGCTGCACCGCCACGTCGACCCGCTGGACGGCGGCCTCGGCGGCGAGCAGCGCGCGCAGGTGGTCCGGCCGGGTGCCGGACACCTGCAGCTCGATCGCCGTCACCGGGTAGCGCGCCATGCGCACGATCCGGTCGATGTTGGCGCCGCTGTCCGCGATCCGGCCGGCGATCGCGGACACCGCTGCCGGGGTGAGTGGGCTGCCGAGCACGGTGACCAGGCTCCGGCCCTCCGGTCGGGGCAGGTTGTCACCGGTGCCCGGTTCGACGTCGACGTCCATGCCCAGCTTGGCGCCGGTCCGCTCGACGGCCTCGCGCAGGGCCTGGGCGTTCCGCGGTGCGGTGACGAGCAGGCCCAGCACCAGCCGACGCCGCAGCACCACCTGCTCGATGTCGAGCACGTGTACCCGGTACGCCGCCAACGCGCCGAACACCGCGGCCGTGATGCCGGGACGGTCCCGGCCGACCAGGGTCACCAGCAGGGTCCGACCCGGCTCCGTTTCGGCTTCGCAGGCGGACCAGGACGGTCGCGTGGGCACGGCGCGAGGCTACCGCTGGGGCAGCGACGAAGAGGCTGCGGACAGCGCTCGCCGGACCGCGGGCGGCGCCGGTGGCCTTGTAGGTTGTCGCGCGACAGGGACGAACAGCCCAGCCCCGGGGGAGCGATGACCGGCGTGATCGAGCTGGCCGACGTCAGCGTGGTGCGCGGTCAGCAGCGGCTGATCGACGCCGTGTCGTGGACAGTACGGCCGGACGAGCGGTGGGTGGTGCTCGGTCCGAACGGGGCCGGCAAGACGACGCTGCTGCAGGTCGTCGGCGCACAGCTGCATCCCACCAGCGGCGTGGCGGGGATCCTCGGTGAGGTGCTGGGCACCACTGACGTCTTCGAGCTCCGCCCACGGATCGGCCTGACCAGCGCCGCGGTGGCCGACCGCATCCCGCGCACCGAGGTCGTGCACGACGTGGTGGTCTCCGCGTCGTACGCCGTGCTGGGGCGGTGGCGGGAGCGCTACGACGAGCTGGACCACGAACGCGCCCGCGCCCTGCTCACCGAGCTCGGCGTCGCGCATCTGGCCGACCGGACGTTCGGCACCCTGAGCGAGGGTGAGCGCAAGCGCGTCCAGATCGCTCGGGCGCTGATGACCGACCCCGAGCTGCTGCTGCTCGACGAGCCGGCCGCCGGACTGGACCTCGGCGGCCGCGAGGATCTCGTCGACACGCTCGCCGTCCTCGCCGCCGACACGCAGTCCCCGGCCACCGTGCTGGTGTCCCACCACGTGGAGGAGATCCCACCCAACTTCACCCACGTGCTGCTGATGCGCCGCGGACGGGTCGTGGCCGCCGGACCGCTGCCGGAGGCGCTCACCGAACCGGTGCTGTCGCAGACGTTCGGCATGAATCTGCTGCTGCAGCACAGCGACGGCCGCTGGCACGCCCGCCGTCGTCTGCCGGCGCACCGGCACGCAGGCGCGGGATAGGGTCAAACGCATGCGGGACTTCCTGGGGTGGCTGGGGGACAACCCCTGGGTCGCCTGGAGCGGGCTGGCCGTGCTGCTGGCGCTGGCCGAGCTGCTCAGCCTCGACTTCGTCCTGCTCATGCTTGCCGTCGGCGCCGCAGGCGGGGCCGTCGCCGCCGGGCTCGGCGCCCCGGTGGCGCTGCAGATCGTCGTCGCGGTTGCCGTCGCCATGGGCACGCTGGTGTTCGTGCGCCCTTCCGTCGTACGCCGTATGCACTCCGCGCCCGAGCTGACCACCGGTCACGCGAACCTCATCGGCAAGAAGGCACTCGTGGTGCAGCAGATCGACGCTCACGGGGGGCAGGTCAAGCTGGCCGGCGAGCTGTGGACGGCTCGGCCGTTCGACGACACCGCGGTGATCCCGTCCGGGGTCACCGTGGACGTGTTCGAGATCGACGGGGCAACCGCCGTGGTCTACCCGGCCGAGGGGTTGGAACCGACGGACTGACCGAGGAATGGAGGAGCCATGGACAACCTGGCCGTCCTGCTGCCGTTGCTGCTGGTGGCGTTGCTGGTCGTCGTCACGTTGCTCAAGGCGGTACGCATCATCCCGCAGGCGCGAGCCGGCATCGTCGAGCGGTTCGGCAAGTACCGCACCAGCCTGTCGGCCGGCCTCAACGTCGTGACGCCGTACGTCGACAAGGTCCGCTACATCATCGACCTGCGAGAGCAGGTGGTGTCGTTCCCGCCGCAGCCGGTGATCACCGAGGACAACCTCGTGGTGTCGATCGACACCGTCATCTACTTCCAGGTCACGAACCCGGTCGCGGCGACGTACGAGATCGCGAACTACATCCAGGCCATCGAGCAGCTCACGATGACGACGCTGCGCAACATCATCGGCGGCATGGACCTCGAGCAGACACTGACCAGCCGCGAGGAGATCAACCGCGCACTGCGCGGCGTGCTCGACGAGGCGACCGGCAAGTGGGGCATCCGGGTCAACCGGGTCGAGCTCAAGGGCATCGACCCGCCGCCGTCGATCAAGGACTCCATGGAGAAGCAGATGCGCGCCGACCGTGACAAGCGGGCGGCCATCCTCACCGCCGAGGGCGCGCGGCAGTCCTCGATCCTGACCGCCGAGGGCGAGAAGCAGGCGGCGATCCTGTCCGCCGAGGGAGACCGTGAGGCGCAGATCCTGCGGGCGCAGGCGGACCGCGAGGCTCGCATCCTGCGCGCTCAGGGGGAGGGGCAGGCGATCCAGACGGTCTTCCAGGCCATCCACGACGGGCAGCCGGATCAGTCGTTGCTGGCCTACCAGTACCTGCAGATGCTGCCGAAGATCGCCGAGGGCGACGCCAACAAGGTGTGGATCGTGCCCAGCGAGATCGGCCGGGCGCTGGAGGGACTGGGGTCGGCGGTCGGGTCGATCGAGGGCATCCCGGACCGGACCGACGGGGTCAAGCAACGCGTGGACCTCGGCGACACCGCTCCGGCGGCATCGGCGGCGAGCGTGGCGTCCGCGCACAACGCGGTCGCCGAGGCCATCGCGTCCGCGGAGGCGGCTGCGCG
>JALYMZ010000354.1 GCA_030773435.1 Actinomycetota bacterium
GCCGCCGTCGGTGATGAGCCGGGTGAGCGCGCGTCGGCCCCCGACCCGGTCGCGCGGTCGTACTCGACCCAGGCCGAGGTGTCGACCAGGATCACGGGCCGGTGTCAGCAGGCAGGTCGCGGATGGCGGCGGCGCCGCGCATCCGCAGCGCTTCGGCCATCGTCATCGGCTCACCGGCGAGGCGCCGCAGCGCCAGGTCGACGGCTTCGGTCTTGGTGTGCAGCCCATAGCGGCGCATCACGATCGCCAGGCGGTCGTCATCGATCTCGATGTTCGTCCGGCTCATGCGACCTACCCTGCACCTGACATACACGCGATGCACATCTATGGTGCCCCCCGGGGCGGCTCGTCAGGCCAGCAGCAGCCCGACGGTCAGACCGACGGCGAAGATCAGCTCGGTCAGGCCGGTGTCCCGCAGCGTCGCGACCAGGCCGGCCCCGACCGCACCGGTGCGCACCGGCCGCAACGCCCGTTGGGCCAGCGGCAGCGACGCGAAGGCGAGCAGTGCCCACGCCGCCACGGTCACCGTCAGCACCGCCGCGACGACGTAGGCGAGGACGACGAGCGCGGCGAACAGCGCCCGGCTGCGCCGGTCGCCGATCCGCACCGCCAGCGTCCGTTTCCCCGCCGCCTCGTCACTGGAGATGTCCCGCAGGTTGTTGGCTACCAGGATCGCGCACGCCAGCGCCCCTACCGCGATGCCGCCGGCCACGCTGAGCAGGGTGACCTCGAGCGTCTGCAAGTACGCCGTTCCGACCACCGCCACCAGCCCGAAGAAGACGAACACGGAGACCTCGCCCAGGCCCCGGTAGCCGTAGGGACTGCTGCCGCCGGTGTAGAACCACGCCGCGGCGACCGCCGTGGCGCCGACGACGAGGATCCACCACGTCGTGGTAACCGCCAGCACCAGCCCGGCGGCCGCGGCCACCCCGAACGCGACGAATGCCGCATGCTTCACGGCTGCGGGTGTGGCGAGCCCCGCGCCGACCAGCCGCAGCGGCCCGACCCGCGCGGCGTCGGTACCGCGTACGCCGTCGGAGTAGTCGTTGGCGTAGTTGGCCCCGACCTGCAGCGCCAGCGCGGCGACCAGTGCCAGCAGCGCCTTCCACCACACGAAGCCGCCGGCGTGTGCGGCGGCGCCGCTGCCCACGAGCACGGGGGACACCGCCGCGGGGAGCGTCGGCGGACGCGCTCCCGCGAGCCAGTGCGCGGCGGTCGCCATGGTCCTGCAGTGTGTCAGTGCTGGGCGAGCGACTCCGCGCCAGTCGTAGCCTGGCCGCCGTGACGTCGCTGCAGCCGGTCGAGGGCGCGCCTCGTCCGGTCTACGCCGCGCTGCGGGCGTGGCACACCGCTGGGCACTCGACCCCGCTGGTGGTGCGTACGTCGGGTTCGACCGGCGAGCCGAAGCAGGTCGTGCTCGGCCCCGCCGCCGTACTGGCCTCTGCCGGCGCCACGCTGGCCCGCCTCGGCGGCCCCGGGCAGTGGCTGCTCGCGCTGCCGGTGCACCACGTCGCGGGTCTTCAGGTGCTCGTGCGCTCGTTGCTGGCCGGCGAGGACCCGGTGGTCCTGGACGAGCACCCGGACTTCCTCACCGCCACCGCGGCGCTGCACGGCCGACGGCGCTACCTGTCGTTGGTGCCGACCCAACTGCTGCGGCTGTTGCGCGACCGGGACGAGGTCGCGGCATTGCGCTCCTTCGATGCCGTGCTGCTCGGCGGCACGGCCGCCGACCCGGTGCTGCTGGCCCGGGCCAGGGAGGCGGGGCTACCGGTCGTGCCGACCTACGGCTCGAGCGAGACCTGCGGCGGTTGCGTCTACGACGGCCGACCGCTGGACGGCGTGGCGGTGAAGGTCGACGCCGGCGGGCGGGTGCACGTAGCGGGTCCGGTGCTGTTCGACGGCTACCGCGACCGCCCCGACTTGACCGCCGAGGTGCTCGTCGACGGCTGGCTGCGGAGCCCGGACCTCGGTCGCCTCGACGACGACGGCCGGCTGCACGTCCTCGGCCGGGTCGACGACGTGGTCGTCAGCGGCGGCGTCAACGTGGCGCTGCCCGCGGTGCAGACC
>JALYMZ010000355.1 GCA_030773435.1 Actinomycetota bacterium
CTCCGGAGCCGCGGGCGATCCTCGATGCGCCGGCCGCCGCGGCGCAGCTCGACGCCGGCTTCGTCACCGTCGCCGCCGGCGGGGGTGGTGTCCCGGTGGTGCGAGACCCCGACGGCACGCTGCGCGGGGTCGAGGCGGTCGTCGACAAGGACCTCGCTGCGGCGCTGCTCGCCGCCGCCCTGGCCGTCGACGTGCTGGTGATCGCGACCGACGTCGAGCACGTGCTCGTCGGCTACGGGACCCCGCGCCCGCGACCGTTGCGGCGTACGACCGCGGAGGAGCTGCGCACCCTGGCCGGAGGGGGAGAGTTCGGCAGCGGCAGCATGGGCCCCAAGGTCCAGGCGCTGCTGCGTTTCGTCGACCGCGGCGGCCGACGCGCCGTGATCACCAGCCTCGACCGCATCGGCGACGCGGTCGAGGGTCGCGCCGGGACCGTGCTCGAGCGATCTGGCCGAGAGGGACCACCAGACCACACCGAGAGGACATGACGTGCCGGACCCGATCGACGTGCGCAAGATCCCGCTGCACAGCGTGTCCGACGCCTCCGAGCTCGAGCGGCTCATCGACGACGGCGTCATCGAGGCCGACCGCGTGCTCGCCGTCATCGGCAAGACGGAGGGCAACGGCGGCGTCAACGACTACACCCGGATCATCGCCGACCGGGCGTTCCGCGAGGTGCTGCTGGCCAAGGGGTCACGCGACCAGCAGCAGGTCAAGGACATCCCGATCGTCTGGTCCGGCGGCACCGACGGGGTGATCAGCCCGCACGCGACCGTCTTCGCGTCGCTTCGCGCTGACCGCGCGCAGCGCACCGACGAGCCAGGGCTGTCGGTGGGGTTCGCGATGAGCGAGCAGATCCTGCCCGAGGACATCGGCCGCACCGCGATGATCGAGAAGGTCGCCGCCGGTGTGCGGCTGGGGATGGAGCGGGCGGGGATCACCGACCCCGCGGACGTGCACTACGTGCAGACAAAGACGCCGCTGCTGACCATCGACACCATCCGCGACGCCAAGGCGCGCGGCAAGACCGTCTGGACCGAGCACACTCACGAGTCGATGGACCTGTCCAACGCGACGACCGCTCTCGGCGTCGCGGTCGCGCTGGGTGAGATCGAGATGCCGTCCGACGAGGACGTCATGCACGACCTGTCGCTGTACTCCTCGGTCGCATCGTGCTCCAGCGGGGTGGAGCTGGACCGGGCGCAGATCGTCGTCGTCGGCAACGTCGCCGGCATCGGAGGCCGGTACCGGATCGGCCACTCGGTGATGCGGGACGCGCTCGACCAGGACGGCATCTGGGCGGCGATCCGCTCCGCCGGCCTCGACCTGCCGGAGCGCCCGCACCGCAGCGACCTCGACGGCCGGCTGGTCAACGTGTTCCTCAAGTGCGAGGCCGACCCCTCCGGGCAGGTCGCCGGGCGGCGCAACGCGATGCTCGACGACTCCGACGTGCACTGGCACCGCCAGATCAAGGCCTGCGTGGGCGGGGTGGCCGCCGCGGTCACCGGCGACCCGGCGGTGTTCGTGTCGGTGGCGGCGGTGCACCAGGGACCGTCCGGGGGCGGCCCGGTCGCGGCGATCGTCGACCTGGGGGAGTGATGGACGAGCAGCGCCAGTGGCTCGCGGTGGCGGTGGCGGAGGCGCGCCAGGGCCTCGCCGAGGGCGGGCTGCCGATCGGCGCCGCGCTCGTCGACCGCGACGGTGTCGTCCTGGGTCGCGGGCACAACCGCCGGGTCCAGGACGGCGACCCGTCCATGCACGCCGAGACGTCCGCGTTCCGTGCGGCCGGGCGGCAGCGGTCCTACGCGGGTACGACGATGGTCACCACGCTCTCCCCCTGTTGGTACTGCAGCGGGCTGGTTCGCCAGTTCGGCATCCCCCGGGTCGTGATCGGCGAGTCCACGACCTTCACCGGCGGCCATGAATGGCTACGCGAGCACGGCGTCGACGTCGTGCTGCTCGACGACCCGGAGTGCATCGACCTGATGAGCCGATTCATCGCCGAGCACCCCGAACTCTGGAAGGAGGACATCGGTGACGACTACACCACCTAGGACCGGTCCGGACGATGCGAGGGCGGGGGCCACCGCCTCCGGGCCGATCGCCGTGATCGATCCCGACTACCCGATCGACCCCGTCCCCGCGCACGCGCGCAAGACCCTGTTCTCGCTGTCCGTCGTGCTGCTCGGCTTCACGTTCTTCACGCCGACGATGGTCGCGGGCGCGCAGGTCGGCGCGGCGTTCGAGTTCGGTCCGCTGTTGGCGGTGCTGCTGCTCGGCAGCGCGGTCCTCGGCGTCTACGTCGCCGTCCTGGGGGCCATTGGCGCGAAGACTGGGCTGACGACCGTGCTGATGAGCCGGTACTCCTTCGGTGACCGCGGCTCGAAGCTGGTGTCGCTGCTGCTCGGCGGCACGCAGATCGGCTGGTACGGCGTCACGGTCGCCGTCCTCGCCCAGCTCACCGCCTCGGCCCTCGGCTGGGAGGGCGCCGGCATCGAGCGGACGTTGATGCTGGTCGGTGGCGCGATCATGGGGGTCACCGCCTACTACGGGTACCGGGGGATGTACGCGTTGAGCGTCGTCTCCGTGCCGCTGCTGCTGGTGCTCGCCGGCTGGGTGGTGTGGCGGTCGGTGCAGGAGGTCGGCGGCTGGGAGGGCCTCGCGGCGCGGCAGCCGACGGAGACGCTGTCGGTGGCGGCCGCGGTCACGATCATCGTCGGCACTTTCGCCAGCGGCGGCACGCAGGCACCGAACTGGACCCGCTTCGCCCGCACGGCACTGGTCGGCTTCGTCGCCTCGCTGGTCGCGTTCCTCGTCGGAGAGCTGCTGATGCTCTTCTTCGGCGCGATCGGCGCGGTCGCCTTCGGCGAGCCCGACTTCGTCCTGGTCCTGTACCAGCTCGGCCTGGTGACGTGGGGCCTGCTCTTCCTCATCGCGAACCTGTGGACCACCAACGACAACACCGCGTACAACTTCGGCGTCGCCGGCGCGGAGATCTTCAACGCCCGCACCAAGAAGCCGTTCGTCGTCGGCGGCGTGGCGATCGGGACGCTGCTGGCGATCACCGGGATCTACGACAACCTCATCACCTACCTGGTATGGCTGGGGATCCTCATCCCGCCGGTCGGCGGCGTCATCATCGGTGACTTCTTCGCCCGCTGGCGCCACGGCATGCCGGTCCCCGCGGCGTACCGGTTCGCGCCGGTGCGCTGGCAGGGCATCGGTGCCTACGCCCTCGGCTCGCTGGCGGCCTGGGGCTCCCAGGAGCTGACGTGGGCGATCCCTCCGGTCGTCGGCATCGTCGTCGCGGCCCTCACCGTCGTGGTGGCCGAGCGCGTCACCGCCAAGTCGGAACCGCAGCGGGCGGCGGGTTGACCGACCAGGCACCGGTGGCGACGTCCCGTGCTCGCGGCCGGTGGGTCCGCGGCCCCCGGTCCGAGGTCGTGGTACGCCGGTTCGACCCGATCGTCGTGGACGAGCCGGTGTCCATGGGAGGCACCGACACGGCGCCCCGTCCGACGGAGTACCTGCTGGCGGCGTACTCCGGGTGCACGGTCGTCGTCGCCGAACGGCTGGCGGAGGAGTCCGGGTTCGAGTTCTCCGCCCTGGAGACCGACTTCCGCGGGTCGCTCGACCCGAGGGGGATCGCTGGGGTGGAGGGGTTCGACCCGCAGTTCCACACGGTGACCGGGCGGGTGGTCGTGACGACGGACGAGAGTGACCAGCGGCTGCAGGAGTTCGCGGCAGAGGTCGCGCGGCGCTGCCCGCTGCACCAGACGATCCAGCGGGCCGGGGCAACGATGGACATCCGGTGGGAGGCTGTCCGCTCCTGACCGTTGTCAGGTCGCGGCCCGCGGCGACGGGTCGACGGACGGCTGACAACTCGGTGGGCGCGGCGCAACGGCGAGCCGGGTAGCGTCGAGCACATGACCACCGCACAGTTCACCAAGGAGACCGGCCGCCGGGGAGAGTTCGTCCGGCAGCGCAACCGGTTCACCGACCGGATCACCGCCGACGGCAGTTCCGGCTGGCCGGTGGAGCCGGGGCGCTACCGGCTCATCTGGTGCCGGGCGTGCCCGTGGGCGCACCGCAGCAGGATCGTGCTGCGGCTCCTCGGGCTGGAGGACGCCATCTCGGTCGGCACCGTCGACCCCATCCGCGACGAGCGCGGCTGGCGTTTCACCCTCGATCCCGGTGGCCGTGACCCGGTCCTCGGTATCGCGTTCCTCTCCGAGGCCTACCTCTCCACCGACCCGTCGTACGACGGTCGGGTGACGGTGCCCGCGATCGTCGACACCCGCACCGGCCAGGTCGTCAGCAACGACTACCCGCAGATCACGCTCGACCTGTCCACCGAGTGGCGCGAGTTCCACCGGCCCGACGCGCCCGACCTGTACCCGGCGGCGCTGCGCGCCGAGATCGACGAGGTCAACGAGTCGGTGTTCCGCGACGTCAACAACGGCGTCTACCGGTGCGGGTTCGCGACCACCCAGGAGGCCTACGAGGAGGCGTACGACGCGCTGTTCACGCGGCTGGACCGGCTCGAGGAGCGCCTCGGCAGCCAGCCGTACCTCGTCGGCGACCGGCTCACCGAGGCGGACATCCGGCTGTTCACCACGCTGGTGCGGTTCGACGCGGTCTACCACAACCACTTCAAGTGCAACCGCAACAAGTTGACCGAGATGCCGGCGCTGTGGGCGTACGCGCGACGGCTGTTCCAGACGCCGGGGATCGGCGACACGGTCGACTTCGACCACATCAAGCGGCACTACTACGTCACCCACGACCAGATCAACCCGACCGGGATCGTGCCGAAGGGCCCCGACCTCAGCGGCTGGACCGCACCCATCTGACCGTCAACTACGTGCTGCGTCGCCTCGCGCTACGTAGCGGTCGTAAATGCTCGTCCCGAACGACCGTTGCGTAGCGTACGGTCGGGCGGTCCCGCGACGCGGGCGACAACACGTCCGGTCGACAGACCGCAACGTAGGAGGCCACAGGTGACCACGCCGTCCGAACCAGCGCCGACCTATGATCAGCGGCCGCAGCTGCGCTGCCCACTGTGCGGTCATGAGGAGTTCCAACGCGAGCAGGCGCGCAGCGACTCCCGCTGGGGCTTCACCTCACACCGGATGACACTCCTGGTGTGCCGGCAGTGCCGCTACGTGCTGCACTTCTACGACAGCCACTCCATCTTCGACGTGGACTGACCGCCCTGCACCTGGCCGGCGGGCAGCGGCGCTCAGCCGGTGCGGACCCGCGCCGCCGCCCCGTCGCCGTGCCAGGACTTCCACAGCGCGGCGTACGACCCGCCGGCCCGCACCAGCTGGTCGTGGCTGCCGACCTCGGTGATCACACCGTCCTCGACGACGGCCACCCGGTCGGCGTCGTGTGCGGTGTGCAGCCGGTGCGCGATCGCGATCACCGTGCGCCCGTGCAGCACCGCGGCCAGCGACCGCTCCAGGTGCCGGGCCGCCCGCGGGTCCATCAGCGACGTCGCCTCGTCGAGCACCAGGGTGTGCGGGTCCGCCAGCACCAGCCGGGCCAGCGCCAGCTGCTGCGCCTGCGCAGGCGACAGCGTCAGCCCGCCGGCACCGACCCGGGTGTCCAGACCGGACGGCAGCGCGGACACCCACCCCAACGCGTCCACCGCCTGCAGCGCCGCGCGCAGCCGGGCGTCACTCGCCACGTCGTCGACGGCCAGTGCGAGGTTCTCCCGGATGGTGCCCACGAACACGTGGTGCTCCTGGGTCACCAGCGCCACGTGCCCACGCAGGTCGTCCAGCGGCAGCTCGGTCAGCCCCACGTCGCCGACCGTCACCGACCCGGTCCGGGGCGGGTGGATCCCGGCCAGGAGCCGGCCCAACGTCGACTTCCCCGCCCCGGACGGCCCCACCATCGCCAGCCGCTCACCCTCGCCCAACCGCAGGTCGACCCCGTGCAGCACGTCCCGCCCGTCGACGTAGGAGAACCGCACGTCGCCGGCCTCGATCCGCTCGTGCGCCGGCTCTCGGCCGGTGGGGGTCCGGTCGTCCGGCACCTTCGCCACGCCGAGCAGCCGGGCGAGCGCCGCGCCGCCGACCTGCAGCTCGTCCAGCCACATCAGCAGCCGGTCGACCGGGTCGATGAGTGCCTGCACGTACAGCGTCGCCGCGGTCACGTCGCCCAGCGACACCAGGCCCTGCGCGTGCAGGAACCCGCCGAACAGCAGCGTCGCCACGGTCGGCACCAGGTAGCCCATCTCCACCACCGGGAACCACACCGTGCGCAGGAACAGCGTGTAGCGCTCTGCGGCGTACGACTCGGCGATGTCGGCGTCGGTCCGGCGTACCCGCGCCTGCTGCAGGCCGAGCGCCTCGACGGTGCGCGCGCCGTCCACGGTCTCCGCCAGCGAGGCGTTGATCGCGGCGTACGACGCGTTCTCGCGCAGGTAGCCGGCCTTGGCGCGGTGCAGGTACCACCGGGTGCCGGCCCACAACGCCGGTACGCCGAGCAGCAGCGGGAGCGCGACCCACGAGCCGACCAGCAGGCACGCACCCACGGTGAACACCGCCGAGACGCCGGCGATGATCGTCTCCGGCACCGCGAACCGCACGGACCACCCGAGGGCATCGACGTCTCGCGACGTCCGGGTCAGCAGGTCGCCGGTGCCGGCCCGCTCGACCACTCCCACCGGCAGCCGCAGCGCCGCGGCGACGAAGTCCTCGCGCAGCCGGGCCAGCACCGTCTCCCCGAGCCGGTAGGACAGGTTGCGGGCGAACCTCGTGAGCACCGTCTGGGCGGTGAGGAAGGCACCGACCAGCAGCACGGTGCGGTCGATCACCGCGAAGGTCGTGCCGCGCTCCACCGCCTCCACCAGGTTGCCGATGAGCCGGGGTGCGGCCAGCCCGGCCACCGCGGCGAGGCAGTGCAGTGTGATCGCGACGGCCAGCTCGCGCGGGTGGCGGCGAGCCAGCGCGCGGGCGTAACGCCGCACGTCCGGGCCGTCGGCGACCGGCAGGATCGCGCTCACAGCTCCTCCCCCCGGGTCACGACGCGGCGGTACCGCGGATTGGTGCGCAGCAGCGCGCGATGTTCACCCTCGGCCGCCACCCGGCCGTCCTGCATGAACAGCACGTAGTCGGTGCGGTCGAGCAGCAGCGGGCTGCTGGTCACCAGCACGGTGGTGCTTCCGTGGCGGTGCCCGCCCAGGCGCTCGGCGATCCGAGCCTCGGTGTGCGCGTCGACCGCCGAGGTCGGCTCGACGAGCACGAGCACTTCCGGGTCTGCCACCAGGGCCCGCGCCAGCGCCAGCCGCTGCCGCTGCCCACCGGACAGTGACCTGCCCCGCTCCTCGATCTCGGCGGCCAACCCGCTCGGCAGCGCCTCGACGACGTCACCGGCCGACGCGGTCTCCAACGCCCGCCACAGCGCCGCGTCGCCGGCCCCGCGGCCGCCGTCGAGCTGCTCGCGCAGGATCCCCGAGAACAGCGTCGACCCGGTGTCGCTCACCAGGATCCGCTCGCGGACGACGGCCCGCGGCAGGTCGACCAGGCGCACGCCATCCAGCGTCACGTGGCTCAGCATCCCGTCGCCCGGCGCCACGTCGCCGTCGGTGTAGCGGCCGAGCCGGTCGGCGATCGCGGCGGACGCGTCCGGGGTCTCGGAGACGACCGCGGTCATGCGCCCGGGCTCGACC
>JALYMZ010000356.1 GCA_030773435.1 Actinomycetota bacterium
GGGCGTACGACGAGCAGCCGTCCGGCCGGCGGCATGCCGTCGTCGCACAGCGCCCGCGCCACGACCCCGTCGCGGTCCACCGCCACTACCGCACCGGGAGCCGTGGGCACGGGTCCGTCCGGCGGCACGACGACGACGAGCGGGGTCGCCACCGGCGGCAGCTCCGGCACCACGGCCGGCGGCGCCAGCAGCACGCCGATCACGTCGCCGTGGATCAGCTCGCGCAGCCGCGTCGCGTCGGCCACGCCGCTGACCGGGCCGTCCGGTAGCACGAACCCGCAGCCGGGTTCGACGATCCGCGACGGGGGGTAGACGAACGGCTCCGCCAGCCGCCCGGAGTTGACGTGCCGGCGCAGCGGCGGGACCCAGCGGGAGAGCCGCAGGATGGCGTTGCGGCGCCGCCGTGCCAGCGGTCCCGGCGGCACCATGAACCGCATCGTCTCGTCGGTCACCCGCAGGTTCTCCAGCGCGGCCGCGCGCCGCTCCTCGCCGTACGTCGCCAGCAGTGTCGCCGGCGCCCGACCGGTCAGCACGAACGCCAGCTTCCAGGCCAGGTTCTCCGCGTCCGCGACCCCGGAGTTGAGCCCGCGCGCACCGAACGGGCTCATCAGGTGCGCCGCGTCCCCGGCGAGGAAGGCGCGGCCGGCGCCGAAGCGATCGGCCACCCGCTGGTGGAACCGGTAGACACTGAGCCACACCAGCTCGTACGGCGCGTCGCCGACGATCCGCCGGATCCGCTGGTCGAGCCGCCCGGTGCGCAGCTCCTCGTCCCGGTCGGTGTCCGGCGGCACCTGCCAGTCGATGCGCCACACCCCGTCCGGCTGCGGGTGCACGAGCACCTGCCGGCGCGGGTTCCACGGCGGGTCGAAGAAGAAGCGGCGTTCGTTGGGGAATGGCAGCTCGCAGCGCACGTCGGCGATGAGGAACTTGTCCTCGTGGCTGTGCCCGAGGAACGGGATCCCGAGCAGCTGCCGCACCGCCGAGCGCGCGCCGTCGGTGCCGACGCAGTACGCCGCCGAGACGACCCGCGGCCCGGTCGGCGTCTGCACCCCGAGCAGCACGTCGTCGGCGCGCTGGTCCAGACGCTCCAGCCGGTGCGCCCAGAGCAGCTGGACCCGCGGCGAGGCCTCCGCGCGTCCCGCGAGCAGCGCCTCGACCTCGGACTGGCTGATGTTGACGAACGGCGGGAAGTGGTCGCCGCCGCCGCCGAGCCGGGTCTGGAACAGCTCGACGTCGCGGTAGTAGGTGCGGCCCAGGTGCCATGACACGCCCCGCCGGGCCACCTCCTCGCCCAGACCGAGCCGCGCCCACGACTCCAGCGTCTCCTGCTGCATGCACAGTGCCTTGGATCCGCCTGCGGCGGGGGCCTTGGATCCACCTGCGGCGGGGGCCTTGGATCCGCCTTCGGCGGGGGCTTTGGATCCACCTTCGGCGGGGGCCTTCGATCCGCCGCTGGCGGGGGCGGTGGAGCCGCCGTCCACCGGCCGGTCGCGGGCCTCGAGCAGCACCGAGTCCACCCCTAGGTCGGCCAGCCGCAGCGCCAGCGTGAGCCCCACCGGCCCGGCGCCCACGATCGCCACCTGCGCGTTCATGACTGCAGCTGGTCCCAGACCTCGCGGTCGCGCTCGGTGGTCCAGATCCGGGGCCGCTCGATGCCGTCGAGCTCGTCCCACATCCGCTGCACGTCGAACGGCAGCGTGTGCTCGAAGATCGGCCACCCGCCGTACGTCGGCGCCAGCGCGGCGTGCGCCCGCTGGAACGCCTCGCGCAGCTCGCCGCGCCGTGAGTGCACCGCGGCGACCTCGGCGTGCAGCACTGTCAGGAACTTCCGGCTCTGCTCGATCGCCGCCTGCACCGCGGCGGAGCCGTGCACCACCGCCCCCCGGCCGCCGACCAGCACCTCGGCGCCGAGCGAGGCCACCCGGTCGAGCGTGGCGCCCATCCAGTCGAGGTGGAACGCGTCGCCGGTGTAGAGCGCCGCACGAGCCTCGACGAGGTCGCCGGCGAAGAGGATGCGCCGGCGCGGCAGCCACGCCACGATGTCGCCCTCGGTGTGGCCACGCCCGCAGTACTGCAGCACCAGCTCCCCGCGCTCGCCGCCGAGGTCGATGCTGAGCCGGTCGGTGAACGTGACCGTCGGCCAGGTCAGCCCGGGGATCGTCTCGTAGCCGGTGAACAGCCGCGGCATCCGCGCGTGCTCGGACTCCCAGTCCTGCAGGCCCCGCTCGGCGACCAGCGCGCAGGTGTTCTCGTGCGCGACTACCGCGTCGGCGTCGAACGCCGACGCGCCGAGCACCCGCACCGCGTGGTAGTGCGACAGCACCAGGTAGCGCACCGGCTTGTCGGTGTGGCGGCGCAGCTGCTCGAGCCAGCGCCGGGCCATCACCGGCGTCGCCCGGGCCTCGAAGGCGACGACGAAGTCCTCCGCCTCGACGGCGCCGACGTTGGGGTCACCCTCCGCGGTCAGTGCGTAGACGCCGTCGCTGAGCACCTCCAGGGTCTCCGCCTTCTCCTGCAGGTCAGCGGAGGAGGCGAACGGTTTCGCAGCCATGCGCGGTGCCTTTCTAGCTGGCCGGGGTCTCGGTGGTGTAGCCGCCGCCGAGGTACGCCGACTGGACCCGCGGGTCGTCCAGCAGCACGGCCGGCCGTCCCTGCATCACGACCCGGCCGCGGTCCATCACGTAGGCGCGGTCGGCGACCTTGAACGCCGCCCGCGCGTTCTGCTCGACGAGCAGGATCGTCAGCTGCTCCTCGGTGCGCAGCCGCGCGAGCGCGGCGAAGATCTCGCCGACGACGCGCGGCGCCAGCCCGAGGCTGGGCTCGTCGAGCACCAGCACCGTCGGACGCGCCATCAGGCCACGGGCGATCGCCAGCATCTGCTGCTCCCCGCCGGACAGGCTGCCTGCGGGCTGCGCGGTTCGCTCGGCCAGCCGCGGGAACAGCTCCAGCATCCGCCGCCGGTCCGCGGCCACGCGGTCGCGCTGCCCCTGCCGCTTCGTCCACGCGCCGAGGGTGAGGTTGTCCTCGACGGTCAACGTGGGAAACACCAGCCGGTTCTCCGGGACGTGCACGATCCCCGCGGCGGCCAGCCGCTCCGCCGGCCGCCCGGTGAGGTCGTGACCGTCGAGCTCGACCCGACCGGCACCGGGTCGCAGCAGGCCGGACACGGCGCGCAGCAGGGTCGTCTTCCCCGCCCCGTTCGCGCCGATGACGGCTACCAGCTCCCCGTCGCCGACCATCAGGTCGATGCCGTGCAGCACGTCGAGCCCGTCGTACGACGCGCGCAGCCCGCGCACGTGCAAGGTCACGGCTCACCCCCTGTGGCCAGCTCGACCGCCTCCTGGTCCGACTCCTCCACGCCGAGGTAGGCGGCGATCACCGCCGGGTCGTGGCGGACCTGGTCCGGCGTGCCGGTCGCGATGAGCCGGCCGTCGTCAAGCACCAGCACCCGGTCGCCGAGCGCGAGCACCGCCTCGACGTCGTGCTCGACCAGGACGATCGCCATACCGGCGCCACGCAGCCGGCGCAGCAGGTCTGCCAGCTCGCGCCGCTCGCCGCCGGACAGGCCGGCCATCGGCTCGTCGAGCAGGAGCAGGTCGGGCTCGCAGGCCAGCGCGCGGGCCACCTCCACCAGCCGCTGCCGCCCGAACGGCAGGTCGGCGGCCGGCCGGTCGGCGTC